>JBBQXH010000386.1:0-2660 GCA_038209835.1 Gaiellales bacterium
TGCGGATCACAGCGTCGACGCTCTCGCCGGGCGAAGCAGATGAGATTGCGAGCGCCCTGGCGGGTTCGCTCAGCCCGTCGCGGCGCACCCGCGCAGCCTGACGCGGCCTGCCCTGAGGCAGGAAACCACCCGCATAGTCGAGAAAGGAACGGCGTGGCGTTCGGTCATCAGCGGTCTCGCGTGCAGGAGTATGGGTGGTGAATGGATCCGACCTTCGCGCTCGAACGCTGAGACGTCGGTTCCACGGGTACGAGCCTGCGGCGGTCGAGCGCATGCGCGGTGACCTTGCCGGAGGTCTCGATGAAGCTACCGCCGCTTTCAGCGCTTTGAGCGAGCGGCACCGCAGCCTCGAAGTGGAACTCGCAGAGCGGGAGTCGCTGGATCGCGAGATGCGCGAGATGATGATCTCCGCGCAGCGTGAGATCGAGCAGATGGAAGCGGAGGCCAAACGGGAGGCCGCCGCGATCCGTGAACGTGCGCGCCTCAACGCGCTCGAGGTCGGCGCGGCGCTCGAGGAGGAGCACGGGGCTGTCGAGTCTCGACTCGCTGATGTCCGGGCCATCGAAGCCGATCTTCGCGCTCGGAGTCGTGTGATCGTCGAGCAAGCGCTACGGGAGCTCGGCACGCCCCCGGATGCGCTCAGAGCTCCCGAGCAGCTTGCCTCCACGGGGCTTGTCGATGAGGCGCCTGTCGCACTGGCGATCGATGACACCCAGGCCATTCCGATTCTCGTCGCTTCGTCACCTGTTCAGGAAGACGTCACCCACGAGCAGGAGGACGCCGATTCAATCTCTCCGCTCCCGTCGTCGGAGCCCTCCGAGACATCGCAGACGAACGTCCGAACGCGCCGGCGATCGTTTGCGCTCTCACTGGGCATCCTCCTGGTCGGAGCGCTTGTGGCCGTCGGCATCTGGCAGCTCAGCGCGGCCGACGGTGCCTCGACTGCAAGTGCGAGCGCGGTTCCCGCGTCTCCGGGTGTGGCAACCACGATCGTCGAAGCGGTCGAGACGCAGGCTTCGCAACCGAACCAGACGGTCGACGCTCTACCCGAGGAGACGGTGCCCGACCCGGCCACCGCAGAGCCTGAGCCGGCGACGCTCGCGATCGCTGCGACCCGAGGGGACTGCTGGCTTCAGGTGCGGCGCGGCTCAGCGAACGGGAAGCTGCTCTACGACGGCTTCCTCTATCAGGGAGATCGCGAGACCTTCTCCGCCAAGCGGCTCTGGATCAGGGTCGGAAACGGCGCCAACCTCACCGCGATGCTGAACGGCTCGACTATCGAGACCTTGCCGGCCGGTACAGGCGACGCTGTGGTTTCAGCGCAAGGCGTCCGAATCGTCTCACTCGGATAATGAGCATGGGCCCAGACGAGATCCGTAACACGAAGCTTCCCCGCTCGTTGAGGGGGTACGACCGGGCTGCGGTCAGCCGGCTCCTCGACGAGGTTGCGACGAGCTTCGAGTCGCTCGATCGGGAGCGCGTGGGCCTCGAGGCCCAGGTCGGCAAGCTCGAGCATGAGCTCTCGGAGCACCGGGAGATCCAGGGTCTGATGCGCGACGCGCTCGTCTCGGCGCAGCGCGCGGCGGACGAGTTGAAGGCGCGCACCAAGCAGGAGTGCGACGAGCTGCTCGCCGACGCGCGCGCCGACGCGAAAGCCATCGAAGAGCACTCGCGCGTCGAGCGCGAACAAACCGAATCCGAGATCCGGCGCCTGAAGGCGGCCGAGCGGGAGATCCGGGCGAGCTACAAGATCCTCCTCCATGCAGCGCTCGACCGGCTCGACGAGCCGATCACCGAGGACACTCCGAAGCCCTCCCTTCTCGATGCGCTCGCGCCGCAGCGTGTGACCGAGCAGGTCGACGAGCCGACCGGCCCGCCGGGAAAGAAGTAGCCGTGCGTCAGCGCGCGACGACCTGAACCGTCTCGAGCGTGGGGTCGACGCAGTACGCGATCCGTGTCCCGTGCGCGGCCTCTTCGCGAAGCGACGCGAGGAGCTCGCCGTCGATCACCTCGCCGGGGGCGATTGCGGGGATCCCCGGAGGGTACGGCGCAATCGTCTCGGCGGATATGCGCCCGGCGGCGTGCGCAGTCGCGACGGTCTCCCGCTGCGCGAAGAAAGCCGCTCGTGGAGCGAGGGCGACTTCCGTTTCGATCGCCCAGACCGCGCTCGCTCCACCGGCGGAGCGCGGCGGCCCTGCCCGCGTCTCGAGCGAGCGCTCGAGCGCGCTGACGAGACGCCCCACGCTCTCCCCGGTATCCCCGATCGTGACGAGCGGGATCAGCGTGTCGCGGTTCGCCAGCTCGAGCCTGATCCCTTCGGCTCGGAGGTCGGCCTCCACCTCGAGCCCGTCCGCGCCGGTTCCCGGGAGGGCCAGAACGAGCTTCGTCGGGTCGTAGGCCGGTGTGTTCGGACCGAGCCTGAGAAGCTGGAGCCCGAGAATCCGGGAGAGGCGCTCCCGCACGCCTGCGACGAGCTCGATCGTCCGCCCGAGGAGCTCCGGCCCGCGGACGGCCATGAGGGCCCGGGTCCGGTCGAGGCTCGCCAGGATCGCCGCCGAGACGCTCGTCGTGTTCAGGGAGTCGAAGCCTTCGCGGAGTCGGACAAGATCGACGAGGTCGGACTGCGCGAACAGGTAGGCGCTCTGCGTGAATCCGGCGAG
>JBBQXH010000387.1:0-2653 GCA_038209835.1 Gaiellales bacterium
AGACCCTCGAGCACCAGGTCGGCGATCTCCGAGACCGAGATATCGACGCCCGTCGCGACGTTGACCACTTCGCCGGCAACCGTATCGATGTCGGCCTGGATAACCGCCTCGATCGCCTCGGCGTCGTCGTCGACGAAGAGCCAGTCGCGACTCGCCCGACCCTCCCCGTGGATCGTCAGCGGCTCGTTCCGGATCGCCTGCGTGATGAAGCGCGGGATCACCTTCTCGGGGTGCTGGAACGGGCCGTAGTTGTTGAACGGCCTGACGATCACGAGCGGCAGACCGTACGTTGTGAAGTACGAGTACGCGAGCCGATCGCCTCCGGCCTTCGTCGCCGCGTATGGGCTGCGCGGGTTGAGTGGATGCTCCTCGTCCATCGGGTCGGACTCGGCCGTTCCGTAGACCTCGCTCGACGAGATCAGGATGAAACGCTCGACAGGCGCGGCGCGAATGGCGTCGAGCAGGATCTGCGTGCCTTCGACGTTCGTCGTGACGAACTCCGAGGCTCCCTCGGCGATCGACTTCTCGACGTGCGACTCGGCGGCGGCGTTCACGACCACGTCGACGTCCGCGACGACCTCCCGGACGAGCTCGGGATCCCGGATGTCGCCTTGCACGAACGAGAGGCGCTCGTGGCCCATCACGTCGGCGAGGTTGTCCGTGTTTCCGGCGTACGTCAGCGCGTCGAGCGAAACGACCTCGTACGGGGTCTGGGAGAGGATGTGGCGAATGAAGTTCGAGGGGATGAACCCGCAGCCTCCGGTGACGAGCACGCGCGTGGCCTTCAACTGAGCTCCTTCTCGATCGTGTAGAGCGGCCGGCCCTCGACGTCGCGCTGGATCCGACCGAGATACTCGCCGACGAGCGCGAGGATAAACCCCTGGAGCCCGAGCACACCCATGACCAGCCCGGCGAGAAACAGGAGTCCGGGGAAGTTGCCGTTCAGGATCCACGCAGCGAGACCCCAGATGAAGACGGCCATCGAGGCCAGCGTGCAGATCGTTCCCAGGACGACGCCAGCCTGCTGAATCGGCTGCGGCCAGAACCCGGCGAGAACGTGGAGCGCGAGGCGCGTGAGTCGAAGCGGCGAGTAGCGGGAGCTGTCCCGGCGCGCGCGGTGCTGGAGGTCGACCTCCGTGAAGCTCGCGCCGGTGGAGAGGACGAGAGCCTTCGTGAACTTCTGCTTGCCAATCGCCCCGAGGACGGGTGTCAGCGCATCTCTGCGATAGGCGTTGAACGCGCATCCGAAGTCGGCAATATCCGCTTTGGTGAAGCGGCGCAGCATCCCGTTGATCAGTCGCGAGGGAACGGTTCTCCCCCACGAATCCTCGCGACCCTGCCTGCGGCCGCTCGCCACGTCCGAGCCGGCATCGACCGCGGCAACGAGCTTCGGGAGGTCGGAAGGGGCGTTCTGGAGATCGGCATCCATCGTGACGACGATGTCGCCCTGCGCACGAACCATCCCCGCGTGCATCGCGGGGTGCTGGCCGAAGTTGCGCTTGAAGCGAACGGCGCGTACGCGCGGATCGGCCTCGTGGAGACGCTCGAGGATCGTCCAGGTCCGGTCGGTGGAGCCGTCGTCGATGACGATCAACTCGTAGGGCCGCCCCATGGAGTCCAGCTGCGCGACGGTCTGGCCGTAGACGTCCTCGAGGGTTCCCTCCTCGTTGAGGACCGGAATCACGAGGGAGATCTCCGGGATGCCGTCCCCCGCCGCGACCGTCGCTGGACGGGGGGCAAACTCGGTATGCGTCATGGTTTTCGCTGCACCGGTCGGGATCCGATGCTAGCAGCGATCTACCCCGATCGAGGCAGGTCGTGCAAGCTGTAGCCGAAGGCCTCGACCTCCGCGCCGAACCGTCGACGAAGCCTCGCGAGTCGTGCACGGCCGACCGGGCCGCAACCGAGCTCTTCCCAGCGCGCGAAGTACGCGTCGTTCCCGTCGGACCGAACCTCGAGCGACATTGCGCGCGCCTCGAGCCCGAGAAACGCGTAGATCGCGTCCAGACAGAGCTGCGGCGCGGAGACGAGATCCTCGTAGGCGACGACGTGGACCCGTGCGATGCGCTGTCGATCCGCCGCGAAGATTCGCTGACAGGCGACCCAGTGCTCGAGGAGCGAGGCGAGCGACGTCTTCGACCACTTCTGCGTCGCGAGCGAAACCGCGACCGGGTGACGGGTCACCATCACGAAGGAAGCCTTCGGGAAGAGCGCCTGGAGGAATCGCGTCCTGATCAGGTTCGGCGGGGACTTCTCGACGAGGACTCCGCGCTCGAGGTTCCAGTAGGGCGACCACTCCTCGAAGAGCGTCCTTGCGCTCTCGTCGGAGACGAGCGGCGAGTCCTCGGTGAGGTGCGCCGCCTCGGCGAACCCGAACTTCCCGGGGCCACCGTACGTGCGCGCGGTCGGATAGACGCTCTGCAGGTGCTGGCCCTCGTCCGCCGGGACGCCGGTGTCCGAGAAGCCGCTCACGTTCGGGTGCTCGGCGAGACACCGCCCGAGCAAAGTTGTCCCGCTGCGGTGAAGGCCGCCGACGAAGACGAGCCGATGACGGGCCGGGTCCACCATGGCTGGGTGCGATCGTAGATCAGTGGGGCACTACAATCACCGGCCGTGCCCGAGAAACCCCTCCGGCTGCTCGGCGTCGCGGACG
>JBBQXH010000388.1:0-2645 GCA_038209835.1 Gaiellales bacterium
GAGCGACGCGTGCGAGTCGCGTCCGCCGAGCATCGCGTCGACCCGCTCGGGCGTCGGTGGGATCACCGGCAGCCCGTCCGTCCAGCTCCGCTCGAACATGTCCTCGGGCTCATCGAACGCGGCCGCGGGGACGATGCTCTCGCTCGACGCGTTTCGCGATTCGCAGCCCGGCTTCCAGCGCGGTTCTTCCGCTGGGACAGTGATGCCGAACGCGCGCTCGTACGCATCGGCGTCCCAGCCGACGAGCGTCTCCTCGATCGCGCCGCCTGGCGTGAGGAGACATCCAGTCGGGACGGTCGTCACCGCATACGCGCGCGAGACCTCGTACGGAGGCGGGTCGACGAGCATCGGTGAGCGGAGGCCACTGCGACGAGCGAGCCGCGCTGCAACTTCGAGCGGCTCTTGCGCCACGCAGACGGTCTCGAATCCAGCGTCGGCGAGAGCCACTTCCATGCGAGAGAGCCGATCGAGCGCGAGGATCGACGTCGGGCAGTCCGCGTGGACGAAGAGAACGAGCAACGGACGGTGTCCGAGAAGCCGGGAGAGCCGGACAGGCCCTCCCCGGACACTCGGGAGCTCGACGTCAGAGACCGGCACCGCCACATCGAGGAGGCTACCGGGTCGCGGGCTATGCTCCCGCGGTGCGCGGGCAGTCGGCTTGGTCGATCGTTCTCACCGCCGCGGTCGCAGCCGCAGTCGCGGTCGCGTTCGCGGACTCGTCGATCGTCGTCCTCGCGCTTCCCGAGCTCTATAGCGACTTCGACACGACTATCGTCGGCGTCTCCTGGGTGATCACGTCCTACAACCTCGTCGTCGCGATCGTCGCACTCGCGATCGTCCCGATCGTCGGACGGATCAGGGCCGAAGTCGTGATGGGCATCGGGCTCGCGACGTTCCTCGGTGCGTCGATCGCCTGCGCACTCGCCGACAACCTCACCTGGCTCATCACCGCTCGCTGCGTCCAGGGCTTCGGTGCCGCGCTGCTGCTCGCGGGATCGCTCAACATCCTCGTCGCGCTGACCCGATCGCACATCAAGGGCGCACTCGTCTGGACGCTAGCGGGGACGTTCGGAGCCGCGCTCGGGCCGGCACTCGGCGGTGCGCTCACCGAGGCCTTCAGCTGGCCGGCGATCTTCGTCACGCAGGCGCCGATCGCGGGTGTGGCACTGCTGGCAGCGTTCGGATCGCACGTGCAATCGGCGACCCTCGAGCCCTCGACGGGGTCTCTCCGCCGAACGATCCCCGCGAACATCGCGCTCGCCCTCGTGTTCGCTGCGCTCGTCGGCGCGCTCTTCCTCGCAGTGCTCCTGATCGTCACGGCCTGGGGCTACTCTCCACTCGGCGGCGCGGCCATCGTCTCGACGCTGCCGGCCGGGACTCTTCTCGCCTACCCGCTCTCGAAGCGTCTCTCGAATCTGGCCGGAGCAGTCGGGGGAGCGCTGCTCCTCTCCGGCGGGCTCGTCGGACTTGCCCTCCTGCCATCGTCGAGCGTCGTCTACGCCGGGCTCTCGCTGGCGCTCTGCGGCTTCGGGATCGGACTCGCGATCCCACCGCTAACACGCGCGGCCCTGCAGATGGATGCCGGACTCACCCGCAGCGGAACGCTGACGGTGGGCTTCCGCCACGTTGGTCTCGTCCTCGCTCTCGTCCTGATCGCTCCGCTCGTCGCGCGTGATCTCGAGCCTGCGGCAACGCGAGCGACGCTCAACGCGACCGCGGTGATCCTCGAGGGAGAGATCCCGCTGACGAAGAAGATCCCGCTCGCCATCGATATGAGCGCCGCGTTCGGCCAGGCGCGCCGAGGCGAGATCCCTGACCTCACCGGCCCCTTCGATAAACAGGGTGCCAAGACCGACGAGACCGTGGCGGCCCTGCGGGACGAGCTGGTCTCGACCATCGAGGCGGCGATTACGCGCGGCTTCCGCAACGCGTTCTTCCTCTCGGCGCTCTTTGGCATCCTCGTGCTCGTTCCGGTACTCCTGTTCCGCCGGAAGGCAGTGGCATGAAGCGCTCCTGGGTCGGTCTCTTGGGGCTCGGCGCGCTCCTGGTCGTCGCGGTCGCCCTGATCGGCGTCGAGCTCTCGAAGGGAGCGCTCGACTACGGCACGGAGAGCGTCGCAGCGCCCTGCGTCGACCGCCCGGCGTTCCCCGGAGGTGGCATCGACGCGACCGTCCAGCGAGTCGTCCTCGACGGCCTCGACGGGGCGGCCTGCAAGCTGGGGGTGGCGCGCGAGGAGCTCGTTCTCTCGCTCGACAAGCGATCCGGCTACACGATCGACTGGGACAAGCAGACGATCGAGGATGCCGTCCGCGCCGGCCTGCTGAAGTCGCTCGACGAGGCAGAGGCGCGGGGATCGATCCCAGGGTTCCTCGGCCCGATCATCGCGAAGGTGATCGAGACGGCCCCGATCAGCGTGCTCATCGAGGGCGGCTCGAAGCTCCTCGACCTGTTCTAGCAAGGCTCGCAACGCGAGCCGCGCAGCGGACGGGCCGAAGGCCCCAGGACGCGAAGCCTCAGGCCGCGGAGCGGCCGTATCCAGCGCGCAGCAAGGAGCGAAGCGACGCGCAGCGGACGGGCCGAAGGCCCCAGGCCGCGAAGCTTGATCGCCGCCGCCAGGCGGCGATACAGGCGCCCGCCAGAGCGAA
>JBBQXH010000389.1:0-2639 GCA_038209835.1 Gaiellales bacterium
GATGTCGAACTCGACGCCGTCTCGCAGAAGCCGCGGCATGGCCTCGGCCGCGTTGGCGACGAGCGCCACAACCGCTGGCCCCTTCGGATCGTCGATTGCGGCAACCGCGGTCGAGTAGTCGGGGGTGACGACGTCGACCCAGCCATCGCGCCGCCTGCGCTCGGCCCGGGTCGCGTCGACCTCGACGATCAGCGCGCGGCCGCCGTTCTGCGCGACCGCGAAGCCTTGCGCTCCGCCCATCCCGCCTAGTCCCGCAGTCAGGACTCTCCGGCCGTCGAGCCTCCCGCCGACATGCGTCTCCCCGATCGCCCGGAACGTCTCGTACGTGAAGCCGAGGATCCCCTGCGTGCCGATGTAGAACCAACCGGCCGCAGTCATCTGCCCGTACATCGTCAGGCCGCACGCCTCGAGCCGGTGGAACTCGGCTTCGTCCGACCAGGCGGGAACGAGCATCGCGGTCGAGATGAGAACGCGTGGCGCATCCTCGTGGCTCGGAAGGGCGACAATTGCCCGGCCTGACTGCACGATCAGCGTCTCGTCGTCTCCGAGGCGCTCGAGCGCCTGGACGATGCCTGCGAGATCGGCGACGCTTCTCGCCGCCTTGCCCCGGCCGCCATAGACGACCAGGTTGGCTGAGTCCTCCGCAACCGCCGGGTCGAGGTTGTTCAGGAGACAGCGGAGCGCGCCCTCCTGCTCCCAGCCACGGCATCTCAGGGGCGCGATCACCCGGCGACTGTAACGTGCTGCGCGTGAGATCCACGGCCGGGCCCGGTACGCTCTGGCGCCATGGAGGCCGGGGCGACCGCTGGTGAGCCGTTCGGCGGGCGTGTGGCGCTCGTCACCGGCGGCAGCGGAGGCATCGGTCGGGCCCTCTGCGAGCGGCTCGCTGCTGCCGGAGCGGCCGTAGCCGTCGGGTACTCGGAGAACACGGCCCCGGCCGAAGCGACGGTGACCGCGATCGTCGCGAGCGGCGGGCGCGGGATCGCGGTTCAGGGCGATCTCGGGCTTCCCGAGACGCCGGGACTCCTGGTCGAACGCGTCGAGCAGGCGCTCGGACCGATCGACATCCTCGTCGCAAACGCTGGGATCGCGCCCCGGCAGACCCTCGAGGAGATCGATGTCGAGGACTGGGATCGCGTCGTCGACGTGAACCTACGGGCGCCGTTTCTCCTCGCCCAGCGCGTGCTTCCCGGGATGCGCGAGCGGCGCTACGGGAGGATCCTCTTCGTCTCGTCGCTCGCCGCCTTCACGGGCGGCATCGTCGGCCCGCACTACGCGGCTGCGAAGTCGGGACTGCACGGCCTGACACACTTCCTGGCTGCCCGGTACGCAGCCGACAGCGTCACCGTGAACACGATCGCCCCGGCACTCGTTGAGGATACGGGAATGCTCCCCGGTTCCCCCGACGAGCTCCGGAAGATCGTCCCGGTCGGCCGCCTCGGCCGCTCCGCGGAGGTCGCAGACCTCGCGCTTGCGATGCTGTCGAACGCCTACCTGACGAGCAAGGTCATCGGCCTCGACGGCGGGATCCATCCTCGGTAGGGTCGGGGGTACCCGACCCTACCGAGGGCTTGGTGATCAGACTCCGCGGCCGCAGTGGCGACGCGCGTTCAGGCAGTCGTTCACGAGTCGCGTGAGCGCGCCCTGGTTCCATGCGTTGAAGAAGTCCGCGTGCCCCGAGTACTGCCCCATGGAGGCGAGTTCGACGTTGGCGCCACCGGCGATCGGATAGCGCATGATGAACGAGATCGCGGGTACGGCAACCGGATGCGAGGCCGGGCAGGCACCACGCTCCGAGTAGGCCATGTGGCTCTTGTGGTCTGCAGAGTCGAGGTGGCGGCCATCCCAGCAATCAGGGAAGGTGACGTGGAGCCGAAGGCTCGAGCCTCTCCCCTCAGGACAGGTCGGCACCGTGCTCGACCGAGGAACACCCGCCTCCACTCCGCAATTCCAGAAGGTGACCCGCATCGACTGCGGCATCATGGCGCGGGCATCCCCGGCGATCATCTTCAACCCTTGCGGGAACGGGGTGATGTTGCCGCGTGTCCGGGCCCGATAGTAGATCGTCGCGCCGGTGGGCGCGACCGCTTGCCCGTCCTGAACGAGGGTGGGCATCCAGTAGGCGGCTGTATCGCCGGGCCGCTGGCACGTCGTTCCCGCCGCCTTCAGGGAGGCGAGCGTCGAGAACGCATTGGTCGACGTGTTGGAGACGAACGTGTGCCGGTGCGACTTCCCGACCTGTCGCGGATAGACGATCGGGTCGTCCGAGTTCATGTGGCTGAACCGGCACGAGCTGATGAAGTTCACAGCCTCCGACTCAGCCGCGGGCCGGGCCGCACTCGGGGCTGAGTTACCCGACGCGAGGAGCGTTCCGGCTAGCGCCGCGGGAATCGCGCAGACAGCGAGCAGAAGTACGAGGCGCTTCATCCAGACCTCCGAGTTTGAACGCTTGGTGCCCCGAAGGAGACCACGCACATGTGCGCGGGACCTGAGCTTTCGGTGAGGGATTCCTGAGGATTTCATGAAGATCGTGAGGAATCCTGTGACGGCGCCCAGAGGCTTGATGTGAGATGGGCGTGCGTCTGGGAGCCTGCACCAAGGAGCGTGGTCGTCTCGATCGGCGGCAAGGCTGGTGGCCT
>JBBQXH010000390.1:0-2624 GCA_038209835.1 Gaiellales bacterium
GGGAGCCGGGAATCAAGGATCACGAGAAAGTGAGGACATTCGTGCAGGCGGCGAGATCCTGACCGACGTACAGGCAGCCGGCCACTACGGGCCGTACGGAGGCCGGTACGTGCCGGAGACGCTCGTCCCAGCCCTCGACGAGCTCGAGCGCGGGTGGCGGTCCGCCTGGGCCGATCCGGCCTTCCACGAGGAGCTCGAGTGGCTCCAGCGCTCGTACGTCGGCCGACCGAGCCCGATCAGCTTCGCCGACCGAATCGTGCCCGGCAAACGTCTCTACCTGAAGCGTGAAGATCTCAATCACACGGGCGCGCACAAGATCAACAACGCTCTCGGACAGGCGCTCCTGGCCCTGCGCCTCGGCAAGCGCCGCATCGTCGCGGAGACCGGCGCCGGGCAGCACGGCGTCGCGACGGCGACGGTCTGCGCGCGATTCGGCCTCGAGTGCGTCGTCTACATGGGATCGGAAGACATGCGCCGCCAGCGCCCGAACGTCGAGCGGATGCATCTCCTGGGTGCGGAGGTGCGCGCGGTCGAGTTCGGCACGAAGACGCTCAAGGAGGCGCTGTCGGAGGCGATTCGCGACTGGATCACGACCGTCGAGACCACGCATTACCTGATCGGAACGTGCGCCGGGCCGGCGCCCTACCCCGAGCTCGTCCGGGACCTGCAGTCCGTGATCGGCCGCGAGGCGCGCGCGCAGATGCTCGAGCTCGTCGGCCGCCTGCCCGACGCCGTCGTCGCGTGCGTCGGCGGCGGCTCGAACGCGATTGGCATCTTCAGCGGATTCGTCGATGACGCCGGCGTACGGATGATCGGCGTCGAGGCGGCAGGCGCAGCCTCGCTCACCGCCGGACGGGCCACCGTTCTCCACGGGGCACGCTCCTCCACGCTCGCGGACGAGGACGGCCAGATCCTCGACGCGCACTCGATCTCGGCGGGACTGGATTATCCGGGCGTCGGCCCGGAGCACGCCTGGCTAAGAGACACCGGGCGCGTCGAATACGTGACGGCGACCGACGCCGACGCGCTCGCCGCGTTCCATCTCCTCTGCGAGCGGGAGGGCATTATCCCCGCGCTCGAGCCCTCGCACGCCCTCGCGCGGGCCGTCGAGCTCGACGAGGAGATCGTGCTCGTCAACATGTGCGGCCGCGGAGACAAGGATCTCCAGTCCGTCCTCGAAGCCGAGACCCATGACGGCTGACCTCAAGCTCTCGATCTACTTGATGGCTGGGCTCGAAACCCCGGACCTCGCGGAGGCCGCAGTTGCCGGGGGAGCAGATCTGCTCGAGATCGGCTTCCCTTTCTCCGACCCGCTCGCCGACGGCCCGGTGATTCGCCTCGCCGGAGACCGCGCTCTCGCCCAGGGGATGCGGACGGGAGCGTGCCTCGAATGCCTCGCTCAGATCCGCAGCCGAGTCGAGGTTCCGCTGATTCCGATGACGTACGCCTCGCTACTCGAGACGCACGGCTATGAGCGGTTCTGGGAGGAGGCCCGGGCTGCGGGAGCGACCAGCCTGATCGTTGCCGACCTCCCGATCGAGGCCGCGCCCACCATCCCACGGGTTCAGCTCGTCGCGCCCACTTCGCCAACCGAGCGGATCCGGCTCGCCGCCGAGCACACTGATGGCTGGCTCTATCTCGTCTCGGTGACGGGGACGACCGGCGCCCGGTCGACGTCGTCGTCGCAGCTGCCGGACCTCGTGGCCAGAGCGCGGACGGTCACCGACGTTCCTCTCTACGCGGGATTCGGGATCGCCGGGCCGGAGCAAGCGATCGAAGCCGGCGCACTCACCGATGGCATCGTCGTCGGGAGCCGGGCGATCGAGGTGTCCGAGCAGTCGGGGCCGGAAGGCCTCCGCGCGTTCGTCTCGTCGCTGCGCGCGGCGCTCGACGGTATCCCCGTCTGAGCGGGTCAGGAGGTCTCGGCCGGGCGGGTCGAGAACGCGAGCTGCCAGTCCTCGTCCTCTCGGCCATCGATCCAGAGCTTCCAGACGTAGCGCCCGTCGGGCTCGAGTGGGAGCGCGCTCAGGTTGATCGCGAGCGGCAGGTCGATCGGCGTCCCGGGCTTCACCCCGACGGGTCGCCCCACCTCGAACTCGCCGCCGATCTCGATCCCGGTCTCGTCCGCGTCGCCGGGCACGGGCACCGGCCCGCCGTCGCTGTCGAGGAGCTCGAGCTTCCATGTGTGCCGCCGATTCGTCTCGTCCCACGGCACTTCGAGCTTCATGGCGATCGCCATCGGCGTCGGCTCCGGACCGACCATCGACCAGCCGCCGCCGAGGATGTAGAGCTTCCCCTCGACGGCCTGCGCCGAGTCCGCGAGCATGAGCGTGACCTTCATCGAGCACCTCCTGCGACAGCGTGTCGCATCCAGACGTTGGGTTCGACGTATCTGCCTTCGTCCCGCTCGCGGTCGATCTGAACGGGCACGATCCCGGCAGGCACGACATAGTCGCCGGTCTCGGGGAACTCGATCCCAGTCCAGCCCTCCCAATCACCAACGGTGCCGGTGATGACCATCGAGCCCTTCGCCACCCCGAGCAGGTCAGCGCCGAGGCGGGCTTGCACGCGCAGCCAGGGATCGAACGGAAGGCCATCTTCGCGGACCCACATCATGTAGCTCA
>JBBQXH010000391.1:0-2614 GCA_038209835.1 Gaiellales bacterium
CCGCCTGCCTAAGGGAGAGAAGTAGCGTCTGCCACAACGACCCCGTGCCCAAGCAGAGGCCGACGTGCACCGGCGAGCCTACCAAGACCCGGCATCGTTTCAGGCCGCAATCGCGCGCAATCGGACGCGTTGCGCGCTCTGCTCAGCCAGATCGTCCCCCTGGCCGGCCACGCCCCTTCTCGCGCCGAGGAGATCCCGCCGCCTCACTCGCCGGTGAGTTCCACGCACTATGGCTGCGACGTCAGGAATCGAGCCAGCGAGCGGGGCTCTGAACGAAGATCGCCTCGATGAGCGCCTCGTGGAAGCCCTCGCGGCGCATCAAAGGGACGAACGTCCCGAGGATGTACTCGAATCCCGGCCCGCCCCCATAGGCGCGGAGATACGAGCGGCGGCCCATATCCCCCGAGACGAGCAGCCGGTCTGCGTGGCCAGCCGTGACGAGCCGGCCGAGCATGTCGATGCGTGCAGAGTCCGCCGCGTACTTCGTCTTCGAGGGTCCGTCGAAGAGCACGTAGGCGCCTCGCGCGCAAATCTCCTCGAGCAGGTCGTAATCGAGGTTCTGATCCATGTGGCTGAGCGCCACCTTGCCGAGATCAGCGCCCTCATCCTCGAGAAGCGCGAGTTGCTCACGCGCCATTGTCCCCCGCGTCGTGTGAGTGAGCACGGGACACCCCGTCAGAACCTGCACTCGCGCGACGGCGCGCGCGATGCGTTCCTCGACGGGGAGGACGACCCCGTCGCTCGTTCCGAGCTTCGCGATCCCGGCGCGTGCGCCCGTACCGTCCATCCCCTCCCGTAAGTCGGCGAGCATGATCTCAACCAGTTCGTCCACATCCGCCGCGAGCGCCTCTTCGCCGTAGTCACCTCGGTTCCAGCCGGTGACAGCCACGATGTTGACCGGCGTACGCTTGGCGATCGCGACCAGAGCCCGCGCGTCACGGCCGTAGTCTCGCGCCGTGGCGTCGACGAGCGTCTGGCCTCCTGCGCGGCTGAACCGCTCGAGCTCTTCGAGGCCGCGCTCCGGATCGTCGAGCAGGTAGTCGGGATCCTCCTCGATCCGCCAATCGGGCGGTCGAGTGAGCAGGTGCTCGTGCACGTACGTGACGCCGAGCGCGGCTGGTGGCACCGGACCAAGGAGCGTTTCGATCACATGCCATCTACCTCCCCGCCGACGGCCGTCCGGCTAGGACGGGCCGGCATGCTCGTGTTGATGATGTCGCGGCGAAGGAGCCAGTCGCTGCCACCGTTCTTCCACCCCGCCAACGAGCGGCTCGAGGTTCGGGACCAGGAACTGACCGCCTTCGGTGTAGCATGCCGCCGCAGCCGCGGGGTCGTGCGCCGCGACAGCCGACCGATGGTGATAGCGGCGATGCGGATCGCGGGCGACCGCTGGCGCTCTTCTTGAGCCTCTTTGGGAATGAGTGCGTTCCGAAAAAACCCGCTATTTGCGGGAACATTAGGCGCGGAGCGGACTCGAACCGCTGTACGAGGCTTTGCAGGCCTCTGCCTAACCACTCGGCCACCGCGCCGCGGCCGTCATTGTAGGGGTCGCCGCCGCGAGACCTGCCGTCTACGGCACCCAGCGGTCGCCGGACGGCGTGAGCTGCAGCTCGTGCGTCCAGGCTCGCGGGGACTGCAGGGCGAGATAGGCGACCGCCGCGGCGACGTCGTCCTCGCCCGCAGACTGCTCCTTCGGCTTTCCCTCGAGGCGGGCCTGTGACTTCTCGCTCTCGATCGTCGCGTCGACGATCAGCAGAGCGACGTGGACGCCGTTTTCGCGGAGCTCGCTCGCCGCTGCCTGGACGAGTCCGCGCGTTGCGAAGGCGGCCGCCGCCCACGGGCCGCGGCCCGGCATGCCTCGGCGCGCCGAACCACCCGTGATCTGCACGTACGTGCCGCTCCCCTGTTCCTTGAGCACACGCGCGCCGACGCGCATCACGTTGAACAGGGCCGGGAGCAGGTCGTCGGTGTAGGGCGCGAACGACTCGGTGTCCGATTCGGCGAGCGTCCCGCCGCCGAACGAACGGCCGCGGAACGAAGGGCTGATCGCCACGACGACGAGGTCGACCGAGCCGAACCTCTCCCGCACCTCTGCGAAGGCGCGCTCGACGTCCTCGAGGCGCCCGGCGTCAGCCTCGATCGAGAGGGCGCCCTTGATCTCGCCGGCGAGGCGGTCGAGCGAGTCGCGGCTCCGGGCCACCGCCGCGACGTTCCAGTCGTCGGCGGCCATCCGCGTGGCGACCGCCCTGCCGAGGTTCCGAGCTCCGAAGACGAGTAGCGTTGGCATGGCGTGAATCTACCGGGAAGGAATCGTGTCTGGAGGCGCGAATCCCGCGTGTGCCGGTCGGCGACTCAACGCAGTCCCGGGGTTGACGGCACCGCCGGCCGGCACCTTCCTCTCGAGGCTCCCGCTATACTCGGGAGCCTCATGCGGATGTAGCTCAGTTGGCTAGAGCGTCTGCTTGCCATGCAGAAGGTCGAGGGTTCGAGTCCCTTCATCCGCTCCTAAAACCCCCGTAAATCGGTGGTTTTGGTTTTCCGGGCGAGCCCCAACGAACTCGCCCGGTGCAGATTGGGCGCGGCGGCTGGATCACCCGCCGAACGCGCACTTCCA
>JBBQXH010000392.1:0-2607 GCA_038209835.1 Gaiellales bacterium
GCTGTCGAGAAGCTCCGGGACGTCGCCCGGAGGTACGTAGAACGCGTCGGAGGTCGAGGGCTCTGCCGGCCACATGGAAGCATCATCGGCAGAACGGGCCCGAACCCTGAGTCTCGGGTCGCTCGCCACGAGCCAGGGGAGTAGAGCCCTTCCGACCGGGTCACGGACTTCGTGCCGCTACGCGTCGGAGCGTTGCGCCTTGCAGGAGGATCGACGCAGCTGTTGCGACGAGAACGATCGCCTTCGTTCGCGGCGCCTCGTCGAGCCCCTCGAGGGCTGGATAGCCGGCGAGGAGGAGCGGCACCGCGCCCTTCAGCCCTCCCCATGAGACGAGGACTCGCTCCGCTCGCGAGAGTCGACTTCCGACGAGGCACGCGGTGGCGACAAGCGGGCGTACAGCAAGTACCGTCACGAGAGTGACGAGGACTCCTTGCCAGATCGCCGTTGCGCCCACGAGAGGGGCAAACGACGCACCGAGCAGACCGAACAGGATCGGTTCGGCGACCGCAGCGGTGGCTTCGGGGATCGCGTGATGGCGTCCATCCTGCTTCTCCCACCGATCCGCGATCAGCAGGCCCGCCAGGTAGACGGCGAGGAAGCCGCTGCCGTGAACGGTGGCGGTCGCTGCGCCGATGACGACGGCCCCGATCAGCACGGTGGCCGCCTGGAGGCCTTCCTCGAGCCTTGGGGTGGCGATGAGAACGAGCGTGAGCGCGGCTGCGCCGACGAGTCCTCCGGCGAGGCCGATGAACAACTCCTCGGCAAGACGTACGGCCCCGTCAGCGACGCCTGCACCGGGGTCGGCGACGAGCAGGACGGCGACGACCATCAGGGAGATGCCTACGGGATCGTTGAACCCGGATTCCCCTTCGAGCACCGTTCGCGCGCGCGTGCGTCCTGCCCCCTGGCGAAGGACGGAGTAGACGGCGGCCGGGTCGGTCGGGGCGAGAGCAATCCCGATGAACGCAGCGAGAGCCCAGCTGACCCCGAACGCGAGGTGCGAAAACACGGCAAGCGCAGCAGCGGTGGCGGCAGTGCCGGGAAGACCGAGTAGAAGAATCGGCCTAGCGCACGAGCGCCACGCACGAAAGCCCGTCGAAAGACCTCCCTGAAACAACACCGCGTAGAGGGCGAGCGCCCCGATCTCCTGCAGCGGTACCGCCCCCAGCCGGTCGGTTGGAACGACACCGACGAGTCCCGCAACGACCCCGGCAGCCAGGAACGCCGCTGGCCCCGGCAAGCCAAGCGCGCTTGCAATCGGCGTGAGCGCGACCGCCACGAGGAGCACCACAGAGATGACCAGGAGTACGGGGAAGAAGTCTGCGAGGTGGTCCATGGCAGTCAGTGCCGACCAGACTTCCCGGCGCCCCGGCTCAACTCTATTCGTCCAGCGCTACCCGTGCTGGGGCGCTCGCTACACTCGAAACGTACCTAGCTCGACGGTGACAGACTTGCAGCAACCGCCAGGCCAGCCAACCTCCACGCAGCCGGCACCACAGGGCACCGAGCCGAGCCTCGCAGCCGCTCCGTACAGCGGCGAGCTGCGGTAACCGACACAATGATCTTCTCAGGGCCATCGGTCTGAGGCCAGGATCTTTGGCTGCCCTCGCGTCGTTGCAGCGAGCAGTTCGATGAGTGGCAAAGCAGGCAAATACGCGCGTCTTGAGCTCGAGCGCCGGTTCCTCATCGGGCACCTCCCGGAGGGGATCGAACAGGATCAAGGCTGGCACATCACCGATCGCTACATCAACGACACACGCCTGCGGCTCCGCCGAATGGAGCCGCTCTCGAGTGGGCCAAGCGTCTTCAAGCTCGGGCAGAAGGAAGTCCCGTCGCCGCCTGATTTCTCACGGATGACGATTACGAACATCTATCTCTCGCGCGACGAATACGACGTGTTCGCGGTGCTACCCGCGCGCGAACTGCGAAAGTCGCGATACGCGCTGGAGGACGACGGACGCAGATACAGCGTTGACGTCTTCGAGGGCCACCTCGCAGGTCTCGTCCTAGCGGAAGCCGGGTTCGAGAGCAGCCACGAGATGGACGAGCAGTTGCACCTTCCGCACTGGGTGTTGCGAGATGTGTCCTACGACCGTCGTTTCACCGGAGGGGCGCTTGCGGGTATCACGCCGGACGAGGCCGCAACGATCCTCCGGCTCGGTAGGGTGACGGCGGAATGACGCGGATCCCCGAGCATGTTCTCGATCTCACGCACACGCTGACTCCCGAGTTCCCGCTCTTCCCTGTCTACGACCCGGTGACCGTGCACGACAAGTTCAGCATCGCCGATGACGGCTTCTACGTTCGCTCGTGGACGTTCGACGAGCACTCGGGAACGCACCTCGACGCGCCGGCCCACTTCGGTGGCGACGCGACGGTCGACCGCATCGAGGTCTCCGACCTCGTGCTCGAGGCGGTCGTCATCGACGTCCGCGACCGCGTGACGACGGACGACGACGCGCTGGTCGTCCCGGACGACGTGCTCGCGTGGGAGTCCGCGCACGGCCCGTTGCCCGAGCGATGCGCGCTGCTCGCGCTCACCGGCTGGGGCGCGCGAGCCGGCGACACGGAGGCGTACCTGAACGTGGACGCCGGCGGCGTTCTGCA
>JBBQXH010000393.1:0-2603 GCA_038209835.1 Gaiellales bacterium
TCCGACGTGCGCGGCTTCTGGGTCGCGGCGGGCTTCTGCGCGCACGGCCTGGCCGGCGCCGGAGGGATGGGGCAGCTCGTCGCCGAGTGGATCGTCGAGGGCGTGCCGAGCCTCGATGTCTGGCACATGGACTCGCGCCGCTTCGGGCGCCACTACGCGAGCCGCGAGTACACGCTTGCTCGCACGACCGAGATCTACTCCACGTATTACGACGTCAAGTACCCGGGCCACGAGCGCCAGGCGGGACGTCCTCTGCGCCTCTCCCCGACCTATGAGCGCCTCCGGGAGCTCGGTGCGGTTTTCGGGGAGAAGTCAGGCTGGGAGCGAGCGAACTGGTTCGAGCCGAACACCGGGGGAGGCGACAAGAGGCTGCGACCGCGTGGTTGGGCGGGGAAGCTGTGGTCTCCCGCGATCGGAGCCGAGCACCGGGCGTGTCGCGAGACGGCTGCGCTCTTCGACGAGACCTCGTTCGCGAAGATCGACGTGATCGGCCCGGGTGCGGCCGCATTCCTCGAGCGGCTCTGCGCCAACAGGGTGGCGCGCGAGGTCGGCCGGGTCACCTACACGCAGATGCTGAACGTCCGAGGCGGGATCGAGTGCGATTTCACGGTGACTCGTCTCGCGGACGAGCGTTTCCGGATCGTCACCGGAACGGCGTTCGGCCAGCACGACCTCGCATGGATCCGCTCTCACGCTCCCGAAGACGGCTCCGTCGCGGTCGAGGACGTGACATCGCGGCTCGCCTGCCTCGGGCTGTGGGGCCCGCTCAGCAGGGAGATCCTGCAGGGGACAACGACGAGCGACCTCTCGAACGAATCCTTCCCGTACATGCGTGCGCAGGAGATCGCCGTCGGTTCGGTTCCCTGTGTCGCTCTGCGGGTCACCTACGTGGGTGAGCTCGGCTGGGAGCTCTACTGCCCGAGCGAGTTCGGCCTTCGGCTGTGGGACACGATCTGGGAGGCCGGACGTTCGCACGGCATGGTTGCAGGGGGCTACAGGGCGATCGACTCGTTGCGCCTCGAGAAGGGCTACCGCGTCTGGGGCGCAGACATCACGCCCGACGAGACGCCATGGGAGGCGGGTCTCGGCTTCGCCGTCCGGATGGACAAGGACGACTTCATCGGACGGGCATCGCTCGAAGAGGCGAACGAGCGTCCGGCCCGCCAGGCCCTCGCCTGCCTCGTCCTCGATGATCCTCGCTCGGTCGCCCTCGGCTCGGAGCCCGTGCGGATCGGCGGCGAGACGGCCGGACGCGTAACGAGCGGCGGGTACGGCTATACCGTGGAGCAGTCGATCGCGTACGCGTACGTTCCGGCGGATCGCGCCGCGCCCGGCACGCAGGTCGAGGTGGAGATCTTCGGGACGTGGGTTTCCGGGGTTGTCGCCGCCGAGCCGCTCTACGACCCGGCCGGTGAACGAATTCGGATGTAGAGGCTAGAGAGGAGCGCAATGCAGTCTCAGACCTTTGTCGCCGCCGCGATTCAAGCGTCGCCCGTGGTGCTCGACCTCGACCGCAGCGTCGAGAAAGCGGTCGGGCTGATTCACGAGGCCGGCCGAAACGGCGCCAAGCTCGCCGTCTTCGGCGAGACGTGGCTTCCGGGCTATCCCGCCTGGATCTTCGGCGCCTCCGGCTGGGACGACCCTGCCTCCAAGCGGGCGTTCGCGCGGCTCCAGGAGAACTCCGTCGAGGTGCCCGGCCCGGCGACCGCACGCCTCTGCGATGCGGCGCGGGAGGCAGGAGTCCACGTCGTCATGGGGATCAACGAGCGCGACAAGTCGTTTTCGCGCGGGACGATCTACAACTCGCTTCTCTTCATCTCCGACGAAGGGCAGATCCTCGGCGTACACCGCAAGCTCGTGCCCACGCACGCCGAGCGCATCGTCTGGGGCCCGGGCGACGGTTCGGGCTTGCACGTCTTCGACACGCCGATCGGCCGACTTGGCGGGCTCATCTGCTGGGAGCACTGGATGCCGCTCGCGCGGTTTGCGATGCATGCGAAGGGCGAGCAGATCCATGTCGCCGTGTGGCCCGAGGTGCCGGACATCCACCACCTCGCGAGCCGCCACTACGCCTTCGAGGGCCGCTGCTATGTGATCTGCGTCGGGACGTACACGACCTCGGCCGATCTACCGGAGGGCTTCGAGCTCGCCGAGGCCGTGGGAGCGGCGGGCGACTTCGGGCTCGACGCGGGAGAGATCCTGCCGGGCGGCTCCGGCATCATCGGCCCCGACTCGCAGTGGGTTGCAGGGCCGGTCGCAAACCAGGAGGTGATCGTGTACGGCGAGATCGATCTTGCCCGGATCGCGGAGGAGCAGCAGGCGCTCGACTCGGCAGGCCACTACAACCGGCCGGATGTCTTCTCGCTGACGGTCGACGAGCGGCCCCGAAGCCAGGTCAGCTGGATCCGCGCCCCGCAAGCGGTCGATTCGGAGCCGCTGTAGCATCATGCCGTGCCCGTGGTCGCGAACCACATGTCAGGCGACTTGCTCACGGTCGCGCCCGACGCGGCGTTACGCGACGCTGCCGGCGCGATGCACGGCCGCGGTGTCGGCGCGGTGCTGGTGCTCGACGGCGGGAGGCTCGTGGGGATCCTGACCGAGCG
>JBBQXH010000394.1:0-2601 GCA_038209835.1 Gaiellales bacterium
CGGCCGTCGTCGCCGAGGCGACCGAACGGCGCGCGCCCCACGCGATCCCGATCTATGCCGTCAGGCTCGCCGACGACTTCCACCGCTTCTACCACGACTGTCGCGTGCTCGGAAGCGACGCCGAGCCGTTTCGACTTGGTCTTTGTCGAGCGACGCAGACGGCGATCGCGCGGTGCCTCGACCTCGTCGGGGTGGGCGCGCCCGAGCGCATGTAAGGCGAGCTGAATTACGATGGGAGCGATGGCGCAGTCGTCCGCTCCGGATCGAAACCTCGCGCTCGAGCTGGTCCGAGTGACGGAGGCCGCCGCCCTCGGCGCGTCACCGTGGGTCGGACGAGGAGACAAGATCGCCGCAGACCAGGCCGCGGTGGACGCCATGCGATTCATGCTCGACACGGTCACGATGGCCGGGGTCGTCGTGATCGGCGAGGGGGAGAAGGACGAGGCGCCCATGCTCTTCAACGGCGAGCAGATCGGCAACGGGGCACCTCCCGAGGTCGACGTCGCCGTCGATCCCCTCGAAGGAACGACGCTCACCGCCGTCGGACAGCCCAATGCGATCGCCGTGATCGCGGTGGCTGAGCGCGGAACGATGTTCTTTCCCGGCGCCGCCGTGTACATGGACAAGATCGCCTGCGGCGCCGAGCTCGCGGACGCGGTCGATATCGAGGCGCCACCGGCCGAGAACGTGCGCCGGGCGGCGGAGGCGAAAGGGGTCGAGCCGGGCGAGGTCTCGGTCGTGGTTCTTGCCCGCGACCGCAACGAGGCGTTGATCTCGGAGCTCCGCGAAGTCGGCGCCAAGGTCAGCCTGATCACCGACGGAGACGTCGCGCCGGCACTCGCGGCGGCCCGGCCCGACTCCTCGGTCGACCTGATGATGGGGATCGGGGGCTCGCCCGAGGGCGTGATCTCGGCAGCCGCGGTGAAGTGCCTCGGCGGCGCGATCCAGGGCAAGCTCTGGCCGCGGAACCCCGACGAGCGGCAGCAGCTCCTCGATGCGGGCTTCGACCTCGACCGGGTTCTCCGGACTGACGACCTCATCGCGGGTGAGGACGTGTTCGTCGCCGCGACCGGCGTGACGGACGGTGCGCTCCTCCGGGGCGTCCGTCCCACCAAGGGTGGTGCCGTAACGGATTCGATCGTCATGCGGTCCAGGTCGGGAACGGTTCGCCGCATCGAGGCACAACACGCATTTGAGAAGCTGAACAAGATCACCGGCGGGCGCTACCGCCGGTAGGCGAGACAGGAGGCAGGCGTTGGCACTCGGCTACGACAAGAAGCTGTACATCCTCGCGTTCGATCACCGTGGCTCCTTCGAGAAGATGTTCGGCGTCTCGGGGCGCGCGCCGACCGCCGAGGAGGTCGCGAAGGTGTCCGACGCGAAGTCCCTCATCTTCGAGGGCTTCCAGCGGGCGCTCGCGGACGGAGCCCCGGTGGATGCCGCCGGGGTTCTCGTCGACGGTCAGTACGGGCCCCAGGTCGCACGGGCTGCGCACGAGCACGGGTACCTACTCGCCATGCCGGTCGAGAAGAGCGGCCAGAACGAGTTCGACTTCGAGTACGGCGAGCAGTTCGGCGAGCAGATCCTCGAGTTCGACCCATCCTTCTCCAAGGTGCTCGTCCGCTACAACCCCGAGGGCGACCAGGAGATGAACGCGCGGCAGGCGGCGCGGCTGAAACGGCTCTCCGACTGGCTCCACGAGAACGACCGCAAGTTCCTGTTCGAGCTGCTCGTCCCGGCCGAGCCGGCGCAGCTCGAGGCGGTCGGCGGCGACGCGGATCGGTACGACATCGAGCTTCGGCCGAACCTGATGATCGCGGCGATCGAAGAACTGCAAGCGATCGGGATCGAGGCGGACATCTGGAAGATCGAGGGCATCGACGATCGCGAGAAGTGCCGCGAGATCGCCGAGCTCGCCCGCCGTGACGGCCGCGACCATGTGAGCTGCGTCGTCCTGGGACGGGGCGCCTCCGACGCCAAGGTCGACGAATGGCTGCGCGCCGGATCGGGCCTGACCGGCTACGTCGGCTTTGCGATCGGGCGCTCGATCTTCGGCGAGGCGGTGAAGGCGCTCGCCGCCGGAGACGGCTTCGAACGGGCCACCGGCGTCGAGTCGATCGCATCCAAGTACCGGCGCTTCATCGACGTCTACGAGGGCGGATAGACTGGCCTCTGCGCGGACGTAGCTCAGTTGGTAGAGCGTTGGCTTCCCAAGCCAAAGGCCACGGGTTCGAGCCCCGTCGTCCGCTTCCCCCGCAAACCTGCATCGGGTCACGGTTTGTGGGGTTCCCGTCATTGTTCGTCCGTCTCGCTCGACGCCCACTCAACGCCCAAACGATCGGGTTCGCGCGCGGCGAACTCGTCGAAGCGCGACCGGACGAGCTCCTCGGAGCCACGGGCTAGGTGCCCGTACGTCCGCTCGATCATCTGCACACTCGTGCCGGCGTACCGGGCTACGTCGAATGTCGGGATGCCGGCCGCGAGCGCGTTCGTGACGAACGTATGCCGGAGCGCGTACGGGCCTCGTTTCTCGAGCCCCGCCGCGTCGAGCGCCGGATACCACTCCCGGTTGCGCCAGTTGTCGAGATGGACGTGTCCGCC
>JBBQXH010000395.1:0-2580 GCA_038209835.1 Gaiellales bacterium
TGCCGGTCAGCCCGACGAGCACACCGATGCCGAACCCGAAAAGGACAATGACCGGATCCATGGATCAGGCAGCGGTCGGTAGGGCAGGTGCGGGCATGAACGAAAGGGTCGAGGCGGCTAGGCGAGTATGTCGATCGTCGAAGTCATGAATGAGGCCGCGAGTGTACTGAAATAGCGCTAGCCGATGGCGGGATGTGAGCCCGTCTCGCCGCGGGAGACCAAGGCCCCCGGCTCCTTCAGCAGAGAGGTGACAACCGGCGGTAGCTCGCCGGTCGCGATCTGCTGCAGGGTCGTCTGCTCGAGAACTTCACGGAGGGTCTGGCGGACTGCGATCCAGACGTCGCGCAGGTGAACAGTGGAGCCCTCGTAGTGGGTCTCCTCTGGGGGAAGGTCTTGGATGTAGGCGAGGGGTCCCTCAACCGCGCGGATGATGTCGGCCACCGTCACGGTGTCCGGCGGCAGCGCCAGCCAGTAGCCGCCGCGCGCGCCACGCTTGGTCCGGACGATGCCCGCGCGCTTGAGGTCGAGCAAGATGTGCTCGAGAAACTGCAGCGGGATGTCCTGCGCATCAGCGAGCTTGGTGCCCTTCACGGGGCTGCCGTCCGGGGAGACCGCGAGCTCGACCGTGGCTCGGACGGCGTAGTCGGCTTTTGCAGAGATCCTCAACTCGCGTTCGAGCTCCTTTGTTGACTTAGATCAGTAACAATGCCCCAATCATGATCGATCTGCAGTCACACTCAACCGTCTCCGACGGTCAACTCGAGCCCGCCGATGTCGTCCGTGCCGCCGCGGACGCCGGAATCACAGTAATGGCACTGACCGACCACGACGGCGTGGCCGGCGTCGCGGAAGCCAATCGCGTCGCCACCGAGCTGGGAATCCAGAACGTGCCCGCCGTGGAGATGTCGAGCGTCCACAAGTACTCCCAGGACCTCCATATCTGTGGCTACTGGATCGATCTCGAGAAGATCCAGCCCGCCTGCGACCACGCGCAGCAGGAGCGCGTCGACCGGGCCAAGCTGATCATCGGCAAGCTCAACGAGCATGGGGTTGACGTCACTTTTGAGGAGGCCGTCGCCAAGGCCGGCGCGGCCGACGCAATCGGTCGCCCGCACATCGCCAAAGCCGCCGGCGCAGGCCCCGACCTCGGTCCGTTCTTCGAGGAGTACCTCGTGCCCGGCGCGAAGGCGTTCGTCTCGCGCAGCTGGCCTAGCGCCGAAGAGGCCGTGAACCTGATCCACGGCGCTGGCGGCGTCGCCGTCGTCGCGCATCCCTACTGGGACGTGAAGGATCCGGTCCAGGTCCGCGACCTCGTCGAGAGCCTCGTCCGCGACGTCGGCCTCGACGGGATCGAGACCTTCTACCCGCCCCACACCGAGGAGCAGACCAAGCATTGCCTCGAGCTCTGCGAGGAGTTCGACCTGGTGCCGACGGCGTCCTCGGACTTCCACGGCCCGACTCACAAGACGTTCAGTGTCTGGGGCGACTACGAAACCTACGGGCTTGGCGAGCCTCAGGTGCCGCCGAAGCCGTAGGTCGTCAGCGAGCCGTCCAGCCCCCGTCGACGGGAATGGTTACGCCTGTGACGTAGCTGGAAGCGCTTGACGCCAGGAATAAGAGGGCACCGTCCAGTTCCGCTGGCCGGCCAGCTCTGCCCATGGGGGTACGAGCCTCTACGAACTCTCGGCCTTGATCGTCTTGGAGAGTCCCCTCGGTCATCTCGGAGGGGAAATAGCCGGGCGCCAGGGCGTTGACCCGAACGCCGTGCTGCGCCCACCGCACGGCGAGCTCTCGGGTCAGGCTGATGATCGCCCCCTTCGAAGCGACGTAGGACGGTGTATCGGGGCCGTCACCCGCGACCAGGCCGCTGATCGAAGCCGTATTGACGATCGACCCCTTGCCAGCCTGGAGCATCGCAGAGCCAACCTCGCGGGCGCAGCTGTAGATCCCCTCGAGGTTTACGGCAACGACCTTTCTGAACGAGTCGAGCGTCTCCGTCTGGGCGTCCTCTGCCGGCGCCACTCCGGCGTTGTTCACCAACACGTCGACGCCTCCGAACCGATCAACACATGTCGCTATCAGCCTGCGAACGTCTTCCTCCACGGTCACGTCGCATTTCACCGGGAGCGCTTCTCCGCCGGAGGCCACGATGGTGGACACCAGGTCTTCGAGTCGGTCGATTCGCCTCGCCCCGAGCACAACCCTCGCCCCGGCCGCCGCCACCGTCTGAGCAAAGCGCGCACCCAGCCCGGATGAAGCGCCGGTAACGATCACGGATTGGCCGTCGAGGCGAAAGAGGTCGGTCGAAGCGTTCATCCCTGATCGCCTTCGACGCTACTCGCTCCCCGTCCCGAGCGGTAGTTCAGGGACCCCGCTCGATCCATCGGGGCGGAGAAACGTCTAGAGGTGGGAGATGCTGGGCGCCTTATGCCGGTGATAGCGGCGCAACGCGCCCAGGCCCGCGTTCACTCGGTCGAGCTTTCTCCATCGGTCGCGGCTCGGCGCCACTGCTCGGCCTTGCGTTTGCGGCCGCCGATCGCGATCGGGGAGCGCGCACGAATCTCGGCCAGGCAGCGCGCG
>JBBQXH010000396.1:0-2577 GCA_038209835.1 Gaiellales bacterium
CTCGGCCGCGTGATCACGAACGTCGCCGGTGTTCCTGCCCAGGAGTTCGTGAACGAGCGGATCGTGAGGCCGCTCGAGCTGTCGTCGACGACGTGGAGGCCCCCCGCCGGTCCCGATCGGATGACGGGATACCGGCTGCTCGACGGAACCTGGCGCGAGGAGACTGCGCCGCTCGACGATGGCGACTTTGCGCCGATGGCAGGTCTCTGGAGCACCGTCTCCGACCTCAGCCGCTGGATCGCGTTCATGCTCGACGCCTTTCCGCCAAGAGACGACCCCGACGCGGGGCCGCTCTCGCGATCGTCGCGGCGCGAGATGCAACAGGTGCACCGGGCCTTTCCTTCCGAGTACGACGCCGAAACGGGTCGTCTGACCGCGGGCGGCTACGGCCTCGGACTGACCGCGTTCAACGATCTCCGATTCGGCTCGATGTTGGGCCATGCCGGCGGGCTCCCCGGGTTCGGCTCATTCATGCGCTGGCTTCCCGATCACGGCGTCGGCGTCGTCGCCCTTGCGAATCTCACCTACGCCCCGATGCGAATTGCGACGCTCGAGGCGCTCGAAGTGCTCGATGATCTGGGGGCGCTCCCTGCGAAGCGATCTCGGGCTGCGTCGTCCGGTCTGATCGTGGCCCGTGACGGTCTGACGCGTCTCGTCGATCGGTGGGACGACGGCCTCGCAGACGAGCTCTTCGCGATGAACGTGTTGCTCGACGACGCGCGCGACCGGCGTCGTGACCAGGCGGTCGCGCTTCGTGAGCGCCTGGGTGTCGTTTCGGCCGGCGAGCTGACGGTGGAGAGCGCTACCCGCGGCTCCTTCGTTCTCCGAGGTGAGGTCGGGGAGGCGACGGTACACGTCATGCTCTCGCCCGAGGTTCCGCCTCGGATTCAGTGGTATGAGGTTGACGGCTTGGGCGAGAGCTCTCCGTAAGGCCACGCAGGATACGGCCGCTTCGCGGCCTGGACTTCGCGGCCGCTTCGCCGTCCGCTGCGCGTCGCTTTGCTCCTGTACCGAGCCCTGGCGGGCTCGGTGGCCCTTCGCGTCTGGCGGCCTTCGGCCGCTGCGCGCCCGCTCCGCGGGCTTTGCAGTGCGCCTGGCAGGATTCGAACCTGCGACCTTGCGCTCCGGAGGCGCACGCTCTATCCCCTGAGCTACAGGCGCGAGGCGACTAGTCTACCCGCCGTGAATCTCTCCCATCGCGCGGTCACCCTGCGGCTCGGCGCGCCATTTCGCATCTCGCGCTCGACCGATGTCGAGGTCGAGCTCCTCGAGGTCGAGCTGTGCTTCGGCGGCGTGACCGGCTACGGCGAGGGCTCGCCTCAGGAGCACTACGGCGAGAGCATCGCTTCGGCCGCTGCGTGTCTCGACGCGTCGCGCGAGCTGCTCGGCGAGGATCCGTTCGCACTCGAGGAGATCGGAGCGCGGCTCGCGGAGATCCCCGGGGAGGCCGCCGCGAAGTCGGCCCTCGACGCGGCGCTTCACGACCTCTGTGGGAAGCTCTGTGGGCAGCCGGTCTGGCGTCTCCTCGGCGTGCCGCAGCTCTCGCCGCCCACCTCGTACACGATCTGGCTGGGCGACCCCGACGACATGGCCCGCCGGGCGGAAGCTGCCGCGGACGGGCGGTTCCGGCGCCTGAAGCTCAAGCTCGGCGGCCGGGACGGGCTAGATGTCGAGCGCGTGCGGGCCGTCCGTGCGGTGACGACGCTGCCGCTCCAGGTCGACGTGAACGAATACTGGAGTCTCGACGAGGTGCTCGACGCGATCCCCGAGCTGCAGGCGCTCGGCGTCGAGTACGTCGAGCAGCCGCTCCCGGCGGGCGATCCCGGCGGGGAGACACTCCGCCGCCGGTCGGCTCTGCCGATCTACCTCGACGAGGACTGCCACACGCTGGGCGACGTCGCAGCCTGTGCCGAGCGCGGGCACGGCATCAACATCAAGCTGGCGAAGAGCGGCGGCATTCGCGAGGCGATCCGGATGGTGCACGCAGCGCGCGCTCTCGGCCTCGGGGTGATGATCGGCTGCATGGTCGAGTCGACGCTCGGGATCGCGGCAGCATGCCCGGTGGCGAGCCTCTGCGATCACGTCGATCTCGACGGCAACCTCCTCCTCGCCGAGGACACCTGGGAAGGCGTGGCGCTCATCGACGGTGTTCAGCTCCCGTCCGAGCGCCCCGGCCTCGGAGTCGAGCGGCGGTGAAGCGCTACCTCGTGCTCGCCGAGGGGCACTCGGCAGACCCACACCACGGGAAGACGATGCGCGGGGTCGTCCGCTACGCGCCCGACCCCGTCGTCGCGATCCTCGACTCGACGCGCGCAGGTGAACGCTACGAGGGAATCCCGATCGTTGCGCGCGTCGCCGACTCCTTGCCGTTCGCCCCGACGACCGCGATCATCGGCGTCGCACCGACCGGTGGCGTCCTCCCGCCGGTCTGGCGGGATCTCGTGAAGGCGTCGATCTCGCAGGGGCTCGACGTCGAGTCGGGTATGCACACGTTCCTCGCCGACGATCGCGAGCTCGCCGATTCTGCACGGCGACACTCGGTCGAGCTGCGAGACCTGCGGCGGCCACCGGAGGGTC
>JBBQXH010000397.1:0-2569 GCA_038209835.1 Gaiellales bacterium
GATGCGGTACCGCAGCCCCGGGGTCACCGCCCAGCCGGCCTCGAGCAGCGCCTGCGTCGCGGCGGTCTCGTCGGGAACGGGAACCCAGACGTTGAACCCGGATCGACCGTGCGCATGAACGCCGACTGCGGCTAACGCATCGATCAGCGCTTCGCGGCGTTCGCGGTATGCCTCCGCAGCCGATTCGAGGAGCTCAGCGGTCGCCTGGTCGCGCAGAAGCTCGAGAACGACGCGCTGCAGCAGATGACTGACCCAACCCGGGCCGAGCCGCAGTCGCCCTTCGACCCGGCTTACGGTTTCTGCGTCGCCGGCCAGGAACGCGAGGCGCAGATCGGGACCGAGCGACTTCGCAACCGATCGGACGAATGCCCATCGGCGGCGGCCCGAGAGCGTAGTCGGCTCATCAGCTCCGGCGGCTCGACCGAGGTGGTCGTCCTCGACCAGGAGAGTATCCGGCGCGCCGTCGAGAACCTCGGCAAGCCCGGATGCCCGTGCGTCGTCAAGAGCAGCGCCGGTCGGATTCTGCCCACGGGGCGTGATCACGACGGCCTCGACGCCAGCCGCGAGAACGCGAGCCAGCGCATCCGGCCGCATGCCGGAGTCGTCGACGGCGACCGGCACGATCGCGAGACCGAGCGCGCGCAGGAGGTCGAACGCGTTCGTGTAGCCCGGATCCTCGACCGCTACCCGGTCGCCCGGACGCAGATGCGCAGCGAGCGCGCGCTCGACACCGTCGAGGGCACCGTTCACCACGCAGATGTGTTCACCGTCAACGCCGACTCGCTCGACGTCCTCGCGCGCCAGCGCAATGAGCTCCGGAACCATCGGTTCTGCTCCGTAAAGGACCGGGTCGGTAGGAATCGATCGCAGCGCCGCGGACGTGTCGGGGAGGAGCGCCGGATCGGGGTTGCCCGAGGCGAGATCCCGGACGCCCAGCGGGATCCGAGCGGAGCCCTGGGCTGCAGCGACCGGCGGGCCTGCGCTGACGACCGCTCCCTGGCGCTCGCGTGACAGGACGACGCCGCGACGCGCGAGCTCGCGATAGGCCGCGGAGACGGTGGTCGGACTGATGCCGAGGGAGCGGGCGAGCGGCCTGACCGAGGGAAGACGATCGCCGGCGCGGAGATCGCCGAGACGAATCGCGGCTTCGACGCTGGTTGCGATCGCGCTGGCGCTTCGCCCGCCGATCGTATACTGTACTGGCTCAGACACTTCTCTGTACTGTAACAGATGCCCAACAGCCCACTCACGAACCGCACGCGAGTCCGCCGTCTCCCGAAGCGCGGCGTTTACGACCGCGAAGCGATCGACGCGATCATCGACGGGTCGCTCTTCTGCCACCTCGGCTTCGTCCACGAGGAGCAGCCTTACGTGATCCCGACGCTCCACGGACGCGAGGCGGACACGATCTACCTTCACGGCTCGGCCGCGAGCCGGACGCTTCGCGCGCTCGGTGGCGGCGCCCCGGTCTGCTTCACTGCGACGCTCATCGACGGTCTCGTCCTCGCGCGCTCGGCCTTCCATCACTCCGCGAACTACCGCTCGGCGATCGTCCTCGGGACTGCGACGCACATCGAGGAACGGGACGAGAAGCTCCACGCCCTCGAGATCGTCAGCGAGCACGTCGTCCCGGGGCGGTGGGACGAGGTTCGCCTTCCGAACCGCAAGGAGCTCGAGGCAACGACCGTTCTCGCCCTCCCGATCGACGAGTACTCCGCGAAGGTGCGCGTCGGACCGCCCGGCGACGAGGACGAGGACTACGCGCTCGACGTCTGGGCCGGCGTCATCCCACTGCGCCTTCAGGCGGGCGAGCCGAGTCGCGACCCGCTGCTGAGGCCCGGGATCCCGCCCTCTCCGTCCGTCGCGCGCTTCCTCAACCTGCACGGCTGAGGTCCGCGGGTAGGATCCCGCGCGTGAAGATCAGGGCTGCCGTTCTCGAGGAATTCGGTCAGCCGCTCGCGGTACAGGAGCTCGACCTTGCGGAGCCGGGCACGGGCGAGGTTCTTGTCCGGCTCGCCGCCTGCGGTGTCTGCCACACCGATCTGTATGCCGCTTCCGGTGCCGACCCGAGCGGGTACGCGCCGTGTGTGCTCGGCCACGAGGGCGCCGGGGTCGTTGAGCGAATCGGCGACGGCGTCACGCTCGTCCGTCCGGGCGATCACGTCATCACCCTCTTCGCCCCGGAGTGCGGAAAGTGCATCCACTGCCTGAGCCCGCGCACGAACCGGTGTGTCGCGATCCGCGACGAGCAGGGCCGCGGGCACCTCCCCGACGGCACGACGCGCTTCTCGCGAGGCGAGGAGCCGATCCGCCACTTCATGGGCACGTCGACGTTCGCCGAGTACACCGTGATGCCCGAGATCGCGCTCGCAAAGGTGAATCCCGAGGCACCTCTGGCCGGCTGTGCACCCTTCGCCTGCGGCCTCTCGACGGGGATCGGAGCCGCCCTCTACACGGCCAGGGTCGAGCCGGGATCGACCTGTGTCGTCTTCGGATGCGGGCTCGTCGGGCTCGGCGCCGTCATCGGAGCGCGACTCGCGGGCGCGGATCGGATCGTCGCGATCGACCT
>JBBQXH010000398.1:0-2538 GCA_038209835.1 Gaiellales bacterium
CGCGCGACCAGGAGGCACTGGTCGCGCGGGCGCACGAGCGGCTCGTCAAGGAGCTTCTCCCCGTGCTCGACGACCTCGAGCGGGCGCTCGAAGCCGCGTCCAGGCACGAGGAGGCGACGCTCGAAGAGGGCGTCCAGCTCGTCGAGCGCGAGCTTCGTCAGGCGCTCGACCGCGAGGGCCTCGTCGAGATCGAGGTGGACGGCACCTTCGATCCACACGTTCACGAAGCGCTCCTCACCCAGCCGTCCGAGTCGGCCGAAGGGTCGATCCTGCAGGTGCTGCAGAAGGGCTATCGCCTCGGCGACCGCATCTTGCGCCCCGCGAGGGTCGTCTTATCGGCCGGCCCAGCGCCTGCGGAGGATGCAGACGAGGAGGAATGAAGAACCCCTACGACACCCTCGGTGTCTCGAAGACGGCATCCCAGGACGAGATCAAGAAGGCCTACCGCAAGCTCGCGCGCCAATATCACCCCGACAAGAATCCGGGGGACACGGCGGCCGAAGAGCGCTTCAAGGAGGTCCAGGGCGCCTACGACGTCGTCGGAGATCCCGAGAAGCGCAAGGCGTACGACTCCTCCCCGAAGCGCGGCTTCAGCGGAGGCGACGGCGGTGGCGGGTTCAATCCCGGTGGGTTCCAGAGCTTCGATCTCGGCGACCTGTTCGGCGACCTCTTCACGGGTGGCGGCGGCAATCAGCGCCAGCCGCGTGGCCAGCGGGGGCGTGACCTCGAAGCGGCCGTGGGTCTCTCGTTCGAGGATTCGCTCGCCGGGGTCACCGTCAGGGTGCCCGTCGAGCTGAACGGCGTCTGCACCGCGTGCCGCGGTACCGGGGCGGAAGCCGGGACGAGCCCCGTCATCTGCCCGGAGTGCCGGGGCCGGGGGGTCGTCTCGCAGAGCCAGGGTCTGTTTGCGCTCTCGCAGCCCTGCCCCCGCTGCGCCGGCAACGGCACGATCATCGAGAAGCCATGCAAGGTCTGCGGCGGCTCGGGGCGCAAGCGCACCACCAAGCGCTACCAGGTGAAGATCAAGCCGGGCGTGCAGGACGGCACGCGGATCCGTCTCGCGGGCAAGGGCGAGCCCGGGATCCAGGGCGGACCGCCCGGGGATCTCGTCGTCACGACCCGTGTGACCCCGTCGCCGATCTTCGAGCGCCGTGGGTCGAACCTCGTCATCGAGGTTCCCGTGACCTACGCGGAGGCCGCGCTCGGAGCGAGCGTCGAGGTGCCGACGCCGGACGGCCCGATCTCGCTCAAGGTTCCCGCGGGCTCCCAGGACGGGAAGACGCTGCGCGTCAAAGGGAAGGGCGCTCCGAAGCTGAAGGGCTCAGGGCGCGGCGACCTGCACGCGCGCCTGCGTGTCACCATTCCGACGAAGTTGACGAAGCAGGAGCGCGAGGCGATCGAGAACCTGCAGAAGGTCTCTCGCGAGCACCCGCGCGACGCGTTCGTCGAGAGCTGAGGCTGAGATGGACAGGCCCCGCTACATGATCTCGGTAGCCGCAGAGCTTGTCGGGATGCATCCGCAGACCCTTCGGATCTACGAGGCTAAGGGCCTGGTCAGGCCTCGCCGTACTCCGGGGAACACGCGGCTCTACTCGGAGTCCGACCTCGAGCGGCTGCGCGAGATCCAGCGCTTGACGACAGAGTTCCGCCTCAACCTCGCCGGCGTCGAGCGCGTGCTCACGCTCCAGGACGAGGTCGCCAGGCTGCGGAGGCGTGTCGACGCGCTCGAAGGCGAGAAGCGCGACGCGGTGCAACAGGTGCACCGTCACTACCGGCGCGATCTCGTTCTCTACTCCGACCCGAAACAGCGACTCCCGATTCGGAGGACATATGGACTTTAGGAAGTTGACGATCAAGTCCCAGGAGGCCGTCGCCGCCGCGAGCGAAGACGCTCGCCGTCGCGGCAACCCGGAGCTCTATCCGGAGCACCTCGTGCTGGCTCTCCTCGACCAGGAGCTCCCCCGGACGCTCGTCGAGCGTTCCGGCTCGTCCGTCGACAGCCTGCGCCAGCAGGCAGAGGCGGCGCTTGCCGCACGACCCGCTGTCGGCGGCGCGCAGCAACAGCCACGGGTGTCGGCCGCCTTCGCCGGGGTGCTCGATCGCGCCGAGGACGAGATGCGAAAGCTCGAAGACGAGTACGTCTCGACCGAGCATCTGCTGCTCGCGCTCGACGTCGTGCCGCGCGACGCGCTGCTCGCGGCACTGAACGAGGTGCGGGGCTCCCAACGCGTCACATCGCAGGATCCGGAGGGCTCCTACCAGGCGCTCGAGAGGTTCGGGAAGGATCTGACCGCGCTCGCAGAGGTAGGCAAGCTCGATCCGGTCATCGGTCGCGACGAGGAGATCCGGCGCGTGATCCAGGTGCTCTCGCGCCGCACGAAGAACAACCCGGTGCTGATCGGCGAGCCGGGCGTCGGGAAGACCGCGATCGCCGAGGGGCTCGCCTCGCGGATCGTCGCCGGCGACGTGCCGGAAGGGTTAAAGGGCAAGCGGGTCTGGGCGCTCGACATCGGCGCGATGCTCGCTGGCTCGAAGTAT
>JBBQXH010000399.1:0-2535 GCA_038209835.1 Gaiellales bacterium
CGCAGCCTCGAGCATCTCGAAGAGGAGATCATCGTGCCCGTCGGTGTGCTCGAGCGGCTGCGTCGTGAACCTGATGTGCTCGCGCGCCACCTCGCTCGGCTTCCGCTCGAGCCACGGCGTGTCGGCACGGAGCGCGCGCCAGTTGGTGTCGAGGCGCCAGAGAATGCCCGGGAGCCACCCGAGCCCTCCTTCGAGGAGCAGGACCCTCAGCGTGGGTAGGCGCTCGAAGACGCCGTGGCAGATCAGCGACACGAGGTGCGCCATGATGCTCCCGGCCGAGCCGAGCGTGTGCCACTCGATGTAGAAGGTCGGCATCCCGGCACCGCCGGGGGGCGCGGCGAGGCCCATGCCCTCCCCGCCCGAGTGGATCGCGACCGGAAGGCCGCACTCGGCGGCCGCCTCGAAGATCGGCAGGTATCGCGGCTCCCCGTACGGGCGCTCGGAGCCACCGACGAGAACGACGTGCGCGAAGCGAGGATCCTCGGCCACGCGACGGATCTCGGCGGCCGCAGCGAGCGGATCCTGCGCCGGACAGACGATCCCGCCGCGAAGCCGCGCATCGACGTCGAGCCATCGCTCGCGAATCCACTCGTTGTGTGCGCGGGCGAACTCCGCCGCCCGGTAGGGGCTGGAGACGAGCGACAGGTAGATCGCGTCGTCGCCGTTCAAGACGCCAGCCTCGACCTCGAACGGATCGAGCACGTCACGGACGACCTCGGCCGCCGTCGAGCCCGGCGGATGAGCGCCCTCGTGCTCGATGTCTTGACGGAAGAAGGAGCTTGGGTGGCTCCACGGATACCCGGGTAGCCCGAGCAGCGGCCCTTGCAGCCGGAACCATTCCCGTTGCGCCGGCTCGACGTACCCGAGGAACTCCTCGACGTCGCCGATCTGCGGGTGGATATCGCAATCGATCATGCGACGATCCTACCCCGCCTCGACGGCCGTCCCGCTCCGTATCGTTTCCGGCGACCTGGCGACGAGGACGAGCGCGACCAGCGTCGGCACGGCGGTGACGGCAAAGGCGCCCTTGAATCCGACGGCTTCGGCGACGAACCCGGCCACCAGAGGGCCGAGCGTGAAGCCGAGATCGCCCGAGAAGCGGAAGACTCCGACCCCGATGGCGAAGTCCGAACGCGGGACCACGTCGGCGAGCATCGCGGCGGGCGGCACACCGGCGAAACCGGACGCGATCCCGAGGAGCACGAGGAGCAGTCCGAAGACGATGGTGGTCCCGCTCCAGCCGGCGACGACGGTCGTCACGGCCAGCGCAGCGAGCGAGGGCACCATCACGTAGCGCCGTCCCTTTCGATCGGCAAGGCTCCCAGCGGGGTAGAGAACGACGAACTCGGCGGCCAGCAGAACGGCCAACACGATTCCGATCCCGACGGTCGACATGTCGAGCTCGTCGCGTGCGAACAGCGGAATCAGCGTGTCGATGACCGCCGCGATCATCCAGAGGTATGCCAGGTTCGTGACGTTCACCATGACGAACCCCCGCATCCGAGCGAGCCGCGCGAGCTCACCGATGCCGAGCCTCGTGACGGGAGCCTCTGCGTCCGCGTCGCGGGAGTGCGGGACGAAGACGAGATAGAGGAGCGCGCCGAGTATCGCCGTCGCCGCGGTGAAGAAGAGCGGCGCGGCGAATCCCAGCCAGTGCGCGATCAACCCCGCAAGAAAGCCACCCGCGACGATCGCGAGGTTGAACGATCCGTAGAAGACGCTGAGCGTCCTCGCGAGCCGGTTGGCAGGGACAAGCTTATGGAGCTGGCTGTACAGCGCTGCGAAAACGACCGCCGACCCGACACCCGCCAGGCCCCACATCGCGACCGCCACCCAGTACCCGGGGGCAAGGCCCGTTGCGAGCGCGCCCACGCCGAGGAGCAGGAGCCCGCCGATCCCGGCCCTTCGCTCCCCGACCCGGTGGACGACGAAGCCGCTCGCCAGGTCGGTTCCGAGTCTCGCGAGCGCGTAGACCGAGATGAAAATCCCGGCACCGCCGTAGCCGACCCCGAAGGATCGCGCGAAGAGTGGCAGGATCGGCAGGACGAGCCCCGCCCCGAACATCATCACGAACGCCACGATGATCACGGTTCGGACGCCGCGATCCGCAAGAATCAGGCGGACCGTGACCCGTTCCCCGCCGGTCTCGTTCACCTCATTGCCGGCGGAAGGCGGCGTTGTACCGCTCCCCCGGGACGCCCGTCGCCATGGCGCCCTCGGACCGGTAGCGCTCGTGGAGCCGGGCGAGCGCAGCCCGGTCGAGGCTGACGCCGAGGCCGGGCTCGCGTGGCACCTGCAGGACGCCGCCCCGTGGCGCGTAGTGACCCTGCTCGATGACCACGTCCCCCGTGAAACGGAAAAGCGCCTGGTGAGGCCGGATCATCGACGACTCGGCAGCAGTCAGGTGGAGATACGCGGCCGTCATGATCCCGGAGTCCCCGCTGTAGCACCAGAAGTCGACTCCGAGCGCCTCGCAGGCGCGCAGGAAGTCCTGTGCCCGCCGAATCCCGCCGAGCTCGGCCACGTCGAGGCAGA
>JBBQXH010000400.1:0-2535 GCA_038209835.1 Gaiellales bacterium
CCGAGCGGCGTTCGCGCATCCCGGGGACGGCGGCGCGGATCGCACGCAGGTAGCTCATGACGTTGAGCTGCCACATCGAGTCCCAGTCGGCATCCGTCAGGTCGGCGAAGTCCGCCTGAACGGCGAGACCGACGTTGTTCACGAGGCAGTCGACCCGGCCGAAGGACCCCTCGACCTGCGCGACGAGGCGCTCGGGCTCGCCTGGCATCGCAAGATCGCACGCGACCGCCAGGGCCGCACCCGTCTCTGACCGGGCGGCCTCTGCGCGATCGGAATCCCGACCCGCCACGACGACAGTCGCACCTTCCGAAGCGAGCAGCCGGGCGGTCTCGAGCCCGATACCGGACGTCGAGCCGGTGACGATGCAGACTCGTTCGGTAAGTCCGAGATCCATGGCGCGGCGTACGATAGCCGCCGTGACGACGATCCTGCTCGCCCGCCACGGCGAAAGCGACTGGAACCGCGAGCGACGCTGGCAAGGGCACGCAGACCGGCCGCTGACCGACCGTGGGAGGGCACAGGCGGGTGCACTGGCTGACCGCCTCTCGGGTGTCGAGATCGCCGCCGTCTACGCGAGCGACCTCATGCGCGCATTCGAGACCGCACGCGCCGTGGCCACTCCACGTGGCCTGAGCGTCGAGGGTCGCCGAGACCTGAGGGAGGTCGACGTGGGATCGTGGTCAGGGCTTCGCCAGGAAGAGATCGATCCCGCCGAGATCGAGCGCTGGAAGGCGGGCGAGAAGGCATGGGACGGAGGCGAGAGCTACGAGGAGATGGCGGCCCGAATGGTTCGCGCTGTCTCCGAGATTGCGGCCGCTTTCCCGGACCGGACGGTGCTCGTCGTCTCCCACGGCGGCTCAATCCGCGCCGTGCACGCTCACGCCCTCGGGCTCCCGATCCACGAGTACCGCTTGCTCCATCCGACCGTTAGCAATGCGGGCCTTTCGGTCGTCGACATCCAAGACGGGACCGTCTCGGAAAGGGAGATCGATCGCGTTGTGTCGCCGACTCGGCGGGCGGATGCTTCCAGCCAGTCGGCCATGTAGCCGCCCTGGACAGTCGCGCCCATGTCGGCGCGCAACCGTGACGATTCGGACGCGGATCGGGCCCCTCGAGCGGGATACACTCAGCTTGTGGAGGACTACACGAACAAGTACAAGGGAGAGCAGGTCGAGATTGCGCTCTTCGGAGGTGAGTATCAAGAGGGCGTGCTCACGGCCTACTGCTACTTCGAGGACGTGGTCCACATCGAGCTGAACGGCCACATTCTGATCCCGATCCAGAACGTCGCCACGCTCCATTGCTCGAGCCGGTGCGACGCTCCCGAGCCGGACTGGCCGCCGCGAGGGCTCGCCGAAGGCGAGACGTAGTGCCGAAGCTCTACGCGGCGCGAAACGTCGGTAAGGCGCTGCTGCTGCTCGGGAGCCTGGCCGCTTTCCTCGCGGCGCTCGGATGGTGGCTCGGCGGGTTTCGCCTCGCGAGCGTGTTTCTCGCCGTTGCCCTGCTGATGGTCTCGATCCTCTACTGGTACGGGCCCCGGATCGTCCTGGCCTCACTGGACGCACGCGAACTGACGATCGGCGAGGCACCGCTTCTCGCAACGAGCGCGGAGCGACTTGCGATGGCGGCCGCCGTTCGCCGCCCGAAGCTCTATCTCCTGCCCGACAGCCACCCGCGTGCGCTCTACGTCGGGCGAGGCGCGAGCGATTACGGGATCGCCCTGAGCCGCGGCCTCCTGACGATGACACCCCCGGCAGAGCTCGAGGGCGTCCTCGCGCACGGCGTCGCCCAGGCGAAGCACCGGGACGTCGTGATCCAGACGCCGACGGTCCTCCTCGCCCTCTGGCTCGTCGAGGCGAGTCGCATCGGCGGTTTCCTCGAGCGCGCGCTGCTCTTCGTCCTCGCACCGATCGCGGCGGGGCTCGTCCACGTGATGCTCTCGCCCAAGCGGATCCTCGCGGCCGACATCCGCGCGGCCGAGATCTGCCAGACGCCCCACGGGCTGGCCGACGCGCTCGTCCGGGTCGAGCAGACGATGGAGCTGATCTCCTTCCAGGGCAGCCCAGTGATCGAGCCCCTCTACCTCGTCAATCCGTTTGGAGACGACCGCCTCACCATCATGTTTCGCACCCATCCGCCGATCGGCGACCGTGTTCGTGCCTTGCGTGAGCTCGATCCGGATTGGCGCGAAGCGCTTCGTGCGGCCTAGTTGCACCGTTCACAGCGTGAACCGCAAGACCGGCAGCATTCTGCCGGGTGCGATGTCCGAAGCGCGCTCCCCGATCCGATCGGCTCCCATCGCGCGGTAGAAGCCCTCGGCGCCCGGATCACTCTCGACGAGCAGCTCTCGATAGCCAAGGCTGCGCGCCACACCCAGTGCGTGCACCACCAGGCCTCGTCCGAAACCGTGACCGATCCACTCGGGCTCGACGAACACGTATGCCAACTCACCGACGGGCGGACTTCCGTCCAGGCCGTAGAAGCCGTGGAGATCGCCGGCTCGCTCGTGGACGTACACCGGACACCGGACGATGT
>JBBQXH010000401.1:0-2498 GCA_038209835.1 Gaiellales bacterium
TCGTAGACGGCCTCGGCGAGGCCTGCGGCCTGCGTTGGCAGCGCGTCTTTCTCTCCCATCTCGAGGAGCATCTCGAAGCCGACGCGGAACTCTCGTTCTGCTGTCACCGCGTCCCCCGCCAGCAGCTCGATGCTTCCTGCGACATACGTGATCCACGCCAGCCGCAGGCGTAGGCCCAGCTCCTCGAGGATCGTGCGCCCCTGTGCGTGGAGCGTCCGCGCCACGTCGAACTCGCCATTCATCGCGTGCAGCCCGGCGAGGGTGACGAGTACCGTGGGCTCGGCGACGGGATCCCCCCGGGCCTCGTCGCGGAGGGCGTCGCATCGGGCGATCGCCTCGGCGACCGGTGTCGGGCCGAAGAAGAGCGCGGCCGCGAGGCCACCCAGGATCTCCGCCTCGGCACGCCGGTCGCCTGCGCGCCGCGCGTACACGAGCGCCCGCTCGAGCGTCTCGGCACTCGATCCGAAGCGGCAGGCGCTCCAGTGCGCATCGCTGATGAGATGCCAGGCTTGGGCCAGCCCGAGTGCGTCGTCCAGGCGTTCGAACTCGGGGATCGCTTCCTCGGCGACCCGGACGAGCTCGTCCGGCGAGGCAAGCTCTTCCGTCTGGAAGCGAAGCGCCTCGCGCTCGATGATCGCGCGCCAGCGGATCCCGTCCTCGCCGGCTGCTCCCGCGGCCTCGATCGCATGTGTCAGTACGTCGTCAGCACGCGTGAGCTCGCCGGCCTCGAGCAGCGCTCGCCCGAGGTCGGGCAGGAGCTCGAGCCGCTTCGGAGCTTCGACCGGGAGGAGCCCAGCCGCCCGCTCGAGCAGGTTGACGGCGGCCGGCGTGTCGAGTCGTGAGAACGCACGGCTTCCTGCGGCCGCGAGCCTGGCGGCCGCACGCTCCGCGAGCGCTTGATCCAGATCGCCCGGCGGTCCGAGCTCGGTTCGGTAGCGGAAGGCCTGCTCGAGGTGGTAGCCGACGATCTCCTCGAGCTCGCGCAGCCTGTCTCCCGTCGTTCGCTCGAGCCAGGTCGCGTATCGCTCGTGCAAGTCGCTTCGGCGTTCCTTCGGGATGGCCTCGTACGCCGCGTCGCGAATCAGGAGATGCCTGAACCGGTACGCCTCGTCGCCCGGGTAGCTTGCCCGACCGGGTCGGATCAGCTCCTTGCGCACCAGCGCATCCATCGCGCCCGAGAGGCTTTCACCGTTTCCGGCAAGCGCCTCGATCTCGTCCGGCTCGAAGACCTTCCCCACGACGGCAGCGCACTCGATGAGGGCTCGCTCCTCGACCGGCAGGCGGTCGAGACGGGCAGAGAGAACCGCCTGAACGCTCGGGGGAATCGTCAGCGCATCCGGCTCCAGGTCGTCCTCCTGGAGCATCGCCACGAGTTGCTCCACGAAGAGCGGGTTCCCCTCGGCCGCGTCGGCGATGCGATCACGCGTTCCCTCGCGGAGATCCGAATCGTCGAGCAGGCTCGTGACGAGGCGGGCGGACTCCTCGCCCGAGAGCGGCTCGAGGAGGATCGACGTCGCGTTGAGCTTCCCGCCCGCCCAGCCGGGCCGCGCCTCGAGCAGCTCCGGCCGTGCCATGCAGATGAGCAGCATCGACGTCTCTCGGGCCCGTTCCGCGATGTGCTCGACGAGATCGAGAAAGGTCGGCTCTGCCCAGTGGACGTCGTCGAAGACGACGACGATGGCCCGCTCGCGCCCCAGCGTCTCGAGGAGACGGCGCGCTGCGAGGAACGTCTGGGTCGCCGTCGCCTCGCCCTCCGCGAGCCCGATCGCCTCTGCGAGCTGAACGGCGAGGGCAGCTGCGTCGCGCTGCTGGCCGAGTAGGGCTTCGATCTTGGCGCTCGCCTCGGCGGGCGAGTCCTTCTCGGAGAGCCCTGCGGCGGTCCCGAGGATCTCCGCCAGCGGCCAGAAGGTGATTCCCTCGCCGTACGGGAGACAGCGACCGCGCAGGACGAGCGCGGTGGCGGGCAGTTCCCGAAGGAACTCCGCAATGAGTCTCGACTTGCCGACGCCGGCCGTTCCGATCACCGTGAAGAGGTGGCATCCCGGGTTTGCCTCGACACGACCGAATGCGCCGTCGAGAAGGCCGAGCTCGCTCCCGCGTCCCACCATCGGGGTATCGGGGCGACGGGCTCGACCGGAGACGCCCGGCCTGACCACGAGAAGGCGGAATGCGGGCACCGCAGCGGAGACGCCTTTCAGGTGAAGCGGGCTCAGCGATTCCACCTCGACCGCGTCGCGGACGAGCCCGTACGTATGCTCGCCGATGAGGATCTCGCCATGCGAGGCTGCCTGCTCGAGGCGCGACGCGACGTTGACTGCGTTGCCCGTCACGAACGCGGTGCCTTGCGAGCCGTCCGCAGCGACGACCTCGCCGGTGTTGACGCCAGTGCGGATCGCGATGCGTACACCCCAATCTCGCTCGAGCTCGTCGTTCAACCCGTCGAGGGCGTCCTTGACGTCGACCGCCGCCCGAACCGCCCGCAACGCGTCGTCCTCATG
>JBBQXH010000402.1:0-2423 GCA_038209835.1 Gaiellales bacterium
CGTCCATCCGTTCGGGGTCTCCGCCGATGCCTACGCGACGTCGGAGGAGTTCGTGGCTCACGCAATCGACATCGAGCGCGAGCTGATCGCCGATGCGATCGAGGCAGGTTGCCGCTACGTCCAGCTCGACTTCCCGCTCTACCCCTACCTTGTGGATCCGGAATGGGTTGCCCGGTTCGAGGCCGCGGGCCACGAGATCGACGATCTCATCGGCCGGGCGATCGCGGCCGACAAGGCCATTCTCGAGGGGATCCCGGAGCACGTGACAACAGGCCTCCATGTCTGCCGCGGCAACTACCGGTCGCGCTGGCTCTGCGCCGGCGCGCTCGATCCGGTCGCGGAGCGGATGTTCGGCGAGCTCCCATACGACGCGTTTCTCGTCGAGTGGGACGACATCGGGCGCGACGGAGGGTACGAGTCGGTCCGGCACACGCCGGCTGGCCGAGTCGTGGTCATGGGACTCATCAGCTCGAAGCGGCGCGAGCTCGAGACCGAGGACGAGATCGTTTGCCGCCTCGACGAGGCCACACGGTACCTCCCGCTCGACCAGCTTGCCGTCTCGACCCAGTGCGGCTTCGCATCTGTCATCGAGGGCAACGAGATCGACGAGGACACGCAGTGGCGCAAGCTCGACCTCGTCGCGCGGGTCGCCGATCGGGTTTGGGGATGACGGAGCGAAGCCCCCGGTCTCCCGCGAGGGCCGAGATCGTCGGCAGCCTGCTCCGTCCGCCGGAGCTCAGGCGCCTCTTCGAGCGAGTCTACGCGGGTGCGGACACGCAGATCACGACGTTCGTGGACGAGCGCCGAAGCGCCGACCTCGAGGCATTGCACGAGGTTGCCGAGCGTGAGATCCGCCGCGTCGTCGCGCGCCAGATCGAGCTCGGGCTGGATGTCGTCTCGGACGGTGAGCTGCGCCGAGGGGTGTTCGAGAACTCGCTCTGGGAGGGAGTAGAGGGCATCGCCCCCAACCCGCGCAAGATGACGTTTACGGACGAGACCGGCGAAGAGATCTCGCCACCGAGCACGGCCATGGTCACCGGCCGCGTTCGCAAGGTGCGCAGCCCGGCGGCCGAGGAGGTGGCCTTTCTCGCCTCCGTCACGGATCACCCGTTCAAGGTCACGTTCCCGGCCGCCTCGATGCTGCTCTTCCCGGAGACTGCGCTGAGCGAGGGCCCGTACCGCGATCGGGACGAGATGGTGGCCGACATGGTCGGGGTCTACCGCGAGCTCGTCGCAGACGCGATCGCGGCCGGCGCGAGCTACGTCCAGTTCGACTTTCCGATCTACCCGCTGCTCATCGACCAGGGCTCGCGCGAGGCCCTGCAGGAGCTCGGCGAGGGCCCCGAGTCGCTCCTGCGCAAGGCGATTGCCGCCGATGCAGCGGTCACCGAGGGGATTCCAGAGGGCGTGACGGTCGCGCTCCATCTCTGCCGTGGCAACTACCGGTCTCACTGGTTCCTCGAGGGGTCACTGGAGCCGATCGCCGAGCAGATGTTCAACGAGCTCCCGTACGACCGGTTCCTCTTCGAGTGGGAAGACACCGAGCGCGAGGGAAGCTACGAGCCGATCAAGCACGTTCCGGCGGACAAGGTCATGGTGATGGGCATCGTCTCGACGAAGGTCCCAGAGCTCGAGTCGGAGGACGACGTGGTTCGCCGGCTCGACGAGGCCGAGCGGTATCTCTCGCTCGAGCAGCTCGCCGTGTCTCCGCAGTGCGGGTTCGCCTCGGTCTGGGAGGGCAACCTGATCGACGAGGAGACCCAGTGGCGAAAGCTCGATCTCGTTGCCCGGGTCGCCGACGGGATCTGGGGACGATGACGGCCAACATGGCACCGCTCGATCGGGACGACGTTCCCGACCTCGCCGATCTCTGGCAACGCTATGACGACACGCTCTCGTTCGTGCCGAACAGCCTGTACACGATGGCCCGTCGCCCGGAGTACGTCCGTGCGCTCAGCGACCTGATCACGGTCGTCTGGCGAACGGGCACGCTGCCGGCACCGCTCAAGCCGCTGATCGCCGTGATCTCGAGCACGGCCGCCGGCTGCCGCTACTGCCAGGCCCACGAGGCTGTGGACGCCCGCATGCGCGGTGTCCCGGAGGAGAAGATCGCCGCGGTCTGGGAGTTCGAGACCAGCGACCTCTTCGACGACGCCGAGCGCGCGGCCCTGCGGTTTGCCAGGGACTCGTCTGTGGTGCCGAACGCCGCTACGCCCGCGCACTTCGAGGAGCTCCGACGCTTCTGGGACGAGGGGCAGATCGTGGAGATCCTCGCCGTCGTCGGGATCTTCGGGGTCCTCAATCGCTGGAACGACTCGATGGCGACCGAGCTCGAGGAGATCCCGGCGGCGCTCGCGTCAGAGCGACTTGCGCCGGCCGGCTGGGAGCCGGGGAAGCACGCTTAGTTAGGACCGCCAGCGAAT
>JBBQXH010000403.1:0-2419 GCA_038209835.1 Gaiellales bacterium
GAGCGCTCGGAACCGGAACCGCCGCCGCAACCGGCGGCCAGAACCACCAGCGCCCCCGCGGCAGCGATAGCAGCGACACCGGCCGTCTTTCGTCTTCCATTCCCCACGTAAGGCTGACCTTACATAAGGTGACCCTTACAATCAAGCGCCCCTGCGCTCACAACGCGCTGAACGTCTTCAGCAGCTCGCATGCCGCCTCGATTCCGACCGGAATGTATCGGGCGAGCAGGCGCTCGTTCGGCGAATGGACGTTGTTTCCCGGGACCGCAAATCCCGTGAGGATCGTCGGGATCTCCTTCCTCCCGAGCGCAGGCATGATCGGCAGGCTTCCACCCGTGCGAAGGAGCAACGGGCGCCGGCCGAGGACGCGCTCGAACGCATCCTGGGCGAGCCTCACGGCGGGTGCGTCCGCCGGGACGAGCGCCGGCTCACTGATCGAACCCATACGGTTGACGTCGAGGGAGGCTCCAACCGGCGTCGCGTCCCTGAGCAAGCGGTCGAACGCGCCGGCGATCTCGCGGGCGTCCTGACCGGGAGCGATCCTGATCGACACGTTCGCCTGCGCGAGAACCGGCAGAACGGTCTTCTGGAGCTCGGCCTCGCCGCCGTTGATGCCGTGCACGTCCACCGCGGGACCGGCGAAGGTCCGGAGGTAGAACTCCTCGGCCGCGCGCTCATCGATTGGGACGGCGCCATCGCGGGCGAGAACGACGGCGCCCGAATCGAGCTCCCGCCACGCGTCGAGCTCTTCGGGCGTGGGAGGAGCGACCCCCGTGCGCAGCTCTGCGGGTACGGCGACGACAGCCGCCAGCGTCTGCATCAGCGCATGCACGGCGTTGAGCGCGGCACCACCGTAGATGCCCGAGTGGAGGTCGCGCTCGCCCGTCCGCACCGTCACGTGGAAATACACGAGGCCGCGAGTCCCGAGGTCGAACGCCGGGACGTCGAGCTCCGGCATGCCGCTGTCGAAGATCACGCACGCGTCCGAGCCTCGCTCGTCGGCCGCGAGGAAGTCATCGACGGACGAGCCCCCGATCTCCTCCTCCCCGTCGCAGACGACACGCACGTTTACCGGAAGAGAGCCCTCCGCAGCGAGCCGCGAGGCAGCCTCGAGAAGAAGGTAGAGGTTGCCCTTGTCGTCGACAGTGCCTCTCCCGTAGAGCCAGCCGTCCCGAACGACCGGCTCGAAAGGCGGCGACTCCCACAGCGTCAGATCGCCCGGAGGCTGAACGTCGAAGTGCCCGTAGACGAGAATCGTCGGAGCAGCCTCCGCGCCCCGGGAGGCGCGGATCTCGCCGACTGCGAGCGGATGGGTGTCGGTCTCGACGAGCTCGCATTCGCCGCCCGCGCGCCGGACGAAGTCGCAGACCCACTGCCCTGCCGCGCGGACGCCGGCGGCGTGCGCCGGGTCAGCGCTGATGCTCGGAATGCGGAGCCACGCGAAGAGCTCCTCGAGCGAGGCAGGGTCAGACGGCGCCACGCCGGGGAATCTACGCGACTGCGCCAGGCGAGGGTGCTTCGGCTCGCGCCCTGAGTGCCTGGTTCATCGCCTCGAAGCCGCCCTGCGCAGTTGCAAGGGCCTTGCCGGTAAACGGGACGAGGAGTCCCCGAAACGTTTCGTATTGACGGAGCCGCGTCCGACCGGCGCCGAGGTCGTCGAGTTCGAAATGATGCTCGCCGTCGAAAAGGCCTCGAACCCCGAGACGGCCAAGCCAGGCGAGCGACCGAGGCGCGACAGCCTGGAGGACAGTGGGCCTGAACGTCATTGGCTTCGAGCCGGGAGCCCCGATCACGACCTCGAGGCGCGTCGCCTCACGAGCCTCGCCCTTCACGCTCCTGATGAACGGGTTCCAGCCCGGATACTCCGCAAAATCCGTGAGAATCGCCCAAACTCGCTCGGGCGGAGCGGTGATCTCGATCGACGTGTCGATCCGTCGCACGAGCGCTGACTCTACCCGAGGCCAGGTACTCTGGCCCTCACGGGCCCGGCGCAGCAGAACCGCTGCGGGGCCCGCCTTCCGGCGGTGGTACGGCCGCTGGCGCGGCCGTGAGCCTTCGCGGCCGCCTTCGGCGTCCGCTGCGCGACCCGCCCGGCGGCGGCTCTTGCTAGGCCACCCCGCGGAGTTTCTGCGCCTCGGCCAAGGCTTGCAGCTTCCGCAGGCTCTGGTGCTCGATCTGACGCACGCGCTCGCGCGTGACGCTGAATGTGCGCCCCACCTCATCGAGCGTTCGCGGCGGCTCGCCGTCGAGCCCGTAGCGCATCTCGAGGACACGGCGCTCGCGGTACGCGAGCATCCCGAGGGCCCGCCGGAGCGTCTCCTGACGGAGCGTCAGCTCAGCGGCTTCGTCCGGTCGCAGGAGCGTCTGATCAGCGATGAAATGGCCGAACTCCGACTCGTCCTCGTCACCGACCGGCTTC
>JBBQXH010000404.1:0-2374 GCA_038209835.1 Gaiellales bacterium
TGACCGAGCACGTTGACGTCGGCCACCCAGTCCATCGCGGTGTGCTCGCCGGCAGGCTCGAGATCGAACTGGGTCGCCATCGAGACGATCGCGCCCACACCCTTCCCCTTCGCGCGGAGCTCGGCGTGCTCGGGAGGCCGCTCGTCGAGCTTCTCGAAGGCAAATCCGAGCTTCAGGCCGCCCATGCCGAGGGGAACACGAACCCTGGCCGCCCAGTGCGTCTCGTCCTCGATCTCGAACCCCTCGACGCCGGGAAGGAGCTTCGCCAGCCGATGTGGATCCATCAGGACATCCCAGACCGCCTCGCGCGGCGCCTCGAAGATCTTCGTGCCCGAGACCTTCACGCGGATGTCACCGAGACGCTCGCGCGGCTCGCTCCAGGATGCTCCATCAGCCGGTAGACACGCTCTGGCGGGTTGTGCGAGTCGGTGACGATCCCACCGCCCGCGCCGCGGAGGGCATCCTGGATCGCGGAGCAGATAGCGTGGATCGCAGCACCGCCTCCCTCACCCATGCCCTTCGAGCCGAGTGGCGTAAACGGCGACGGGCTCTCGACCGAGCCCGTCTTGATCTCGGGCAGGTCGAGCGCATGGGGCACGTGGTAGTCGTAGAAATTCGCGGTCAGAAGGCTGCCGTTCTCGTCGTAGGCGAACGTCTCCCAGAGGGCGGCGCCGATCCCGTGGACGGTCGCGCCGAGCACCTGGCCTTCGACGATCTGCGGATGAATACGCGTGCCACAGTCGTCGACCGCGGCGTAGTCGACCAGCTCGACCTCTCCTGTCTCCTTGTCGATCTCGACGATGCAGGCGTGGATCTGGGTCGCGTAGGTCAGCGTCAGGTTGCCGTACTTGCGCTCGAGGTCGGGCACCTCGAAGGCCGGCCGGTACACGTAGCGGCAGTTCATCGTGATGTCCTCGGTCTCGGGCGGTAGCCCGGCGTTGTTCGCGTTGACGATTGCGCCGAGGGCCATGAACGGCAGCGCGGCGTCAGGGTTGTCGGCGCGCTTCGCCATCGACTCCTCGAGGACGATGTTGTCCGGGGTCGTGCCGAGGACGAGCGCTGCCAGCCGCCGCATCTGACCGGCGAGCAGATCGGCGGCACCCTTGACCGCGCCGAGCCCGGTCACGGCGAACTGGCTCGCGTAGGTACCCGAGAACCCGGCGTGAGAGTTCCAGTAGCTGTCGTGCCCGGGCCGGACGTTCACGTCGTCGGGCGAGCACCCGATGATGTCGGCGACAACCTGCGAGGCCGTCGTCTCGTGACCCTGTCCCTGGGGCGTCGTCCCGAGCGTGACGACCACCTCGCCGAAGATGTCGAGCTTGACAGAGGCGACCTCGTTGTTGCCCGAGAACTGAAGCTCGGGGTTGAGCAGGCGGGACTGCCCGAAGTTGTTCGTGCCGGAATCGAGCGTCGAACCGATCCCGACGCCGAGCAACCGTCCGCGCGCCTCCGCGTCGGCGCGGCGCGCGGCGATGCCGTCGTGACCAACGAGTTCGAGGGCGACATCGAGGCAACGGGCGTAGTCGCCGGAGTCGTACACACACCCGTTCGGCGTCGTGTACGGCATCTCGTCGGCCCTGATGTAGTTCCGCTTGCGGATCTCGACCGGATCGAGCTCGAGCTCGTGCGCGACGATGTCGATGATGCGCTCGGTCAGCCAGAGGTGCTGCATCCGCGAATAGCCTCGGTTTGGCGACACCGGCGCCTTGTTCGTCATCACCTGCGTGAAGTCGACGCGAATGTTCTGCCAGCGATAGAGACCGGGTGTCACCTGGGCCCAGATCACCCCGCCGAGCGGCTCGTAGCGCAGGAACGCGCCGGCGTCGTCGAGCGCCTTGCAGCGGAAGCCGAGGAGCGTGCCGTCCGCCTTGACCGCGACCTCGACGTCCTGGAACCAACGCTCGTTGCCGTGCGACATGGACTGATGGAAGTCCGTGCGCCACTCCGTCCACTGGACGGGCCGGCCGAGCTTGCGCGCGAAGAGGCAGAGCGCGACGAGCTGCGGGTGCGACGTGATCTTGTTGCCGAAGCCGCCGCCGATGTCCTGCGTGACGAAGCGGAGCTTGTCGGTGCCGACCCGCAGCGCGGGGCCCATCATGATCGCCGCGAACCCCGGGAACTGGTTGTTCGTGTGGATCGTCCACTGGGCCGTGCCGCGGTTGTATTCGACGAGAGCGCCGTCGCACTCGATCGGAGTCGAGTTGAAGCGGTCGAAATGCAGCTCCTCGATCCGGACGACCTTGTCGGCTTCGGCGAAGGCGGCGTCGAGATCACCCCACTCGTAGACACCCGTCCAGGAGAGATTGGAGCCGACCTCGTCATGCAGCAGGGGCGCGTCGTCGTCGAGCGCACGGCGGCCGTCGACGATGACCGG
>JBBQXH010000405.1:0-2342 GCA_038209835.1 Gaiellales bacterium
ACCGCCTCTTCCATGCCATCCGCGCCGACCTACTCCAACGCCTCGGCCGTAACGCCGAGGCGGCGCTGGAATACGAGGCCGCGATCGCCCGCACCGAGAACGAGACCGAGCGCGACTTCTTGCAGCGCAGTCGTCAGGCGCTCACCTGAGCTTGGTCCTACAGGGGACACTACAACTTCTGTAGCATCGAGACTTCAATTCTCAAAGTGAGGTGAGCGATGCCAGTTCTCGACGAGATTCTGTCCGCCAACGAGCAGTACGCGTCGACGTTCGACAAGGGTGACCTGCCGATGCCTCCGGGCCGGCATTTCGCCATCGTGACATGCATGGACGCCCGGCTCGATCCGGCGAAGTATGCGGGGCTCTCCGAGGGTGACGCGCATCTCATCCGAAACGCGGGCGGCGTGGTGAGCGACGACGCGCTCCGTTCACTCGTGATCTCGCACTGGCTGCTCGGGACGCGGGAAGCATTCGTCGTCGGCCACTCGGATTGCGGGATGCTGACGTTCTCGAATGATGTCCTACGAGAGAAGCTCGAGGCCGAGGCCGGCGCCGATGCGAGCGGCATCGACTTCCTCCCGTTCCCCGATGTTGCCGACCGAGTCCGCGAAAGCGTTCGCAGGATCAAGGAGACAGATCTCCTGCCGGACTCCTATGCGGCCACAGGCTTCGTCTACCACGTCGAGTCCGGCCACCTGGAGCCCGTCACCTAACGACCCGTTGGCAGCTCGGTAGCCGGATCGTCACCCGATGGGCACGACTCCGGTGGCCATTCTGGCCTAGAGTGCCCGTCGGCAAGACACGCGGCGGCGAGCGAAAGGACATCACCGATGGAAGGTGGATCGGACGAGACGAGGGGCGGCGCCGAGGAGCTCGAGTTGGCTGCCGAGACCATTGGGCTGCAGAGCGTCGAGACGCTCGGCGAGGGGGTCGACACGCTCGCAGCTGCCGAGGAGGCAGCCAGGCTGAGCGCCGGGGCCGCCGCGGCAGGGGCACGTGACCTGACGGCGGGAACGGACGAGCTTGCACTCGCCGAGGGTCTCGGCGGGCTCAGAGATGCGGCCGAGGCCGAGGGCGTGCGGGACCTGGCCCAGGGAGCCGGGATGCTCGCGCTCTCCGAGGACATCGCCGCGCTCAGCATCGTTCTGCAGGCCGCGGGCGAGGAGGATGTCGAACGGGGGATGGATCTCGCGGCGATGTCGGGCCAGATGGCCGTCGTCGCAGACATCGTCGGCGGGATCGACATGCCGGCCCTCTCGGGCTTTCTCGTCGCCATGAGCCGCCGGATGCGCGTGCACGCCGTCGCCCAGCTGATTCAGTCACGCGACACCGAAGCGGTTTCGCTCGCGATGACCGAAGTGAGCGCCGAGGTTGCCGGCGCCGGAGCGGCAGAGGTCGCGGACGGTCTCACCTCGCTTGCCGTCTCCGATGCGATGGAGGACGTGCGCGAGGCGGCCGTCGATGACGGTGCCACTCTCGTCGCCGAGGGGCTCGCCGAGATGGCGGCCGCCCAGGGCATGAGCCAGGCGAGCTCCGAGCTGCTCGACGAGGGAGCGGCGCTGACCGCCGAGGGAGGCGCCGAAGTCGGGGCCGCCGACACCCTCGAGGCTTTGGCGGACGCTGCCGACGAGGAAAGGTGAGGGCGGCGAAGCCGCCCGCACAGGGGCTGAGAAGGCCGAGAAGGCCCGGCACCACGCGGGTTCAGAGGATCTCGTTGAGCGCCCGACTCGTCAGCACCTTGGCGAGGTGCCGGCGGTAATCGGCGCTGCCATTCGTGTCGCTCGGCGGGTTGGTGCCCTCGGCCGCTTTCTCGGCTGCGGCTGCCGCGCCCGCGCCCGAGGCGAGCGCCTGCTCGACAGCCGACGCGCGGAGCGGTGTCTGCCCCATGTTCGTGAGCGCGACCTTCGCGCCGCCGTTCGAGGCGACTGCGGCAACCGCCACCGTGGCCCAGTCCTGGGCGCGGCGGTGGAACTTCACGTAGGTCGACCTCCCATCGAGCTTCGGCACGCGGATCTCCGTCAGGATGTCCTGCGGGCCGAGTGCCGTCTCGAGAAAGCCGGTAAAGAAGTCGCTGGCCACGTATGTCGTCTCTCCCGTCGGGCCCGTCGCGACGAGCTCTGCATCGAGCGCGAGCAGGACGGTTGGGAGGTCGGAGGCGGGGTCGCCGTGCGCGACTGATCCACCGATTGTGCCGCGGTGGCGAACCTGTGGATCGCCGACTTGGCCCGCAGTCCTCGCGACGATCGCACACTGTTCGGTCAGGAGCGCGTTCGTTGCCGCGTCATGGTGGCGCGTCAGCGCTCCGATCGCGACATGAGTTCCGGCGTCCCGCACGTACGACA
>JBBQXH010000406.1:0-2312 GCA_038209835.1 Gaiellales bacterium
GAGCTGCCGAGCTCTTCCCGCTGATGGATCCGTCTGGGCTGCTCGGCGCCGCGTACCTCCCGACGGACGGCTGGGTCGATCCCACGAGCCTCGCGAACGCCTACGCGAAGGGCGCAACCGATCGAGGAGCGCGGATCCACCGGCGCTCGCCCGTGACCGGGATCGAGCGGACTCCATCGGCCTGGCGGCTCGAGACGCCGGCCGGTGACGTCCGCGCGGAGGTCGTCGTCCTCGCCGCGGGTCAGTGGTCGAGGGAGCTCGGCCGAATGGTCGGACCCACCCTGCCGATCGTCTCGATGCCGCACCACTACGTGATCACCGAGTCGATCGCCGGCCTGCACGCAGGCGATGACACGCTCCCCGTCCTGCGCGATCCGGATGCCAGCTTCTACGCGCGCCAGGACAACGAGGGGCTCGTCGTCGGCCCGTTCGAGCGTGAGATCGAGCCGTGGGCGCTCGACAGGATCCCGAAGGGCTTCCACAACCGGCTCCTGAAGCCCGAGCTCGCGAGGATCATGCCCTGTCTCGAGGCCGCCGCCACCCGCGTGCCCGTCCTCGCCGAGACCCCGATCAAGAAGACGATCAACGGCCCCGACGGCTACACGCCGGACGGGCGCTGCCTCATGGGCCCCGTTCCCGGTCTCAGGGACTTCTTCGTCCTCTCCGGGTTTTCGATCTTCGGCATCGTCTGGTCTGGCGGAGCCGGCCGCTACACGGCGGAGTGGATCGTCGACGGCCAACCGTCCGACAACATGTGGGAGGTCGACGTCCGGCGGTTCGGGGACTACGCAGGGACGACCTTTACCGCCCGGCGCGCATCCGAGGTCTACGAGCGGGAGTACGACATCCACTATCCCGAGGAGGAGCGTCCCGCCGGCCGGCCGCTGAAGGCGGGGCCGCTCTATGACCGGCTGCGCGACCGCGGCGCCGTCTTCGGCGCGCGCTTCGGCTGGGAGCGGCCACTCTGGTTCTCGAGACCCGGGCGACCTGCGGAGGATCGTTACTCCTTCCGACGCGGCAACTGGCACGACGCCGTGGGCGACGAGTGTCGCGCCGTCCGCTCGGGGGTGGGCGTCCTCGACCAGACGAGCTTCGCGAAGTACGAGATCTCGGGCCTGGGCGCCGAGGGGCTCCTCGACCGGCTCTGCGCGAACCGGCTCCCTTCGGAGGTCGGCCGCATGTGCCTCACGCAGATGTGCACGCCGAAGGGAGGGATCGAGGCCGACCTCACGGTCACCCGTCTCGACGACGACAGGTTCTACGTCGTCTCGGCAGCAGCAACCGAGACGCATGACCTCGCCTGGATCCAGGCCCATGCGCCCGACGACGGCTCGGTCCGCATCGAGAACCTGACGGCGGGGCTCGGCGTCCTTACGCTTGCGGGACCCCGTTCGCGGGAGCTGCTGCAGTCGGTCACGCGAGCCGATGTCTCCACGGAGGCATTTCCGTTCTTCCGCTGCCGGGAGCTCGAGGTCGGGATGGCGCCCGCCCGCGTGCTGCGCGTCTCGTACGTTGGCGAGCTCGGCTACGAGCTCCACCACCCCGTCGAGTATCAGCGCCACCTGTACGAGACGCTGCTCGAGGCCGGAGGGGAGCTCGGCCTCGTCGACTTCGGCTACCGCGCCCTCGAGTCGATGCGCCTCGAGAAGTGCTACCGCCTCTGGGGCGCCGACATCTCCGCCGACTGGTCGCCGCTGATGGCAGGGATGGAGCGCTTCGTTGCCTTCGACAAGGGCGACTTCATCGGCCGGGACGCGCTCCTGCGCGAACGGGAGGAAGGCAGCCCCTGGATCCTCTCCTGCCTCGTCGTCGACGCCGACGGCGCCGATGCGCACGGCCACGAGCCGGTCTTCGCGGGCCGCCAACGACCGATCGCGTACGTCGCCGCCGGGGGCTACGGGCACACGATCGAGCAGTCGATTGCGCTCGCGTATCTCCCGGCGTCGTACGCCGCGACGGGAACAGAGTTGACCGTCGCGATCCTCGGCTCACGAAGAGCGGCGGTCGTCACCGGGCAGCCCCTCTACGATCCCGCCGGCGAAAGGCTGCTGTCCTAACGTGACTCGAGGGCGGCGAGGATGAAGTCCACGTACATCTCGGCGATCTCCCCTGCGCTCATCGGGCCGTCGTCCTGGTACCACGTGTCGACAAATGTGCACATGCCGCCGATCCCGAACGTGATCACCGACGTACTGGGAACCGCCCAGCCGTCCTCGGCCCGGCCGGCCTCGAGAATCTCCTTGAAGAGTCCCGTGTACTCGTCGCGAATCCGCACGACGACCTCCCGTCGCTCGGGCCCGAGCGCGTGGAGC
>JBBQXH010000407.1:0-2312 GCA_038209835.1 Gaiellales bacterium
GGTTCTCGGCGTTCGTGGCCGGGTTGACCTTCTTCGTGCTCAACCTCACCGCAGGGATCGCGAGGATCGTCTGGGGACGGGTCGCCGATCGCCAGGCCGGCTCGCGCCGCGTCCGCACGCTCGTAGAAGCGGGGTTCGTTGGGGCGGTCGGCGCTGTCGTGTTCACGATCGCCCTCCACGCCGGCCCACCTGCGCTCGTTGTCGCGATGATCGTCTTTGCGTTCGGGGCGCTCGGTTGGAACGCGCTTGTCTACGTGAGCGCCGGCGAGAAGGCCCCGCCCGAGCTCGCCGCACAGGCTGTCGGGATCGCGGCCACCCTCATCTTCGTGGTCTCGGCAGTCTCAACGCCGCCGATGGGCGCGCTCGCGGAGGCGGTCGGGTGGGACGCGTTCTGGCTCGTGTGCGCAGGTCTGTGCGCGATCGGAGCCGGGATTGCCCTGACGCTGCCGCGAACCCGGTCTGCGTAGAATGGCCAGTCTCCACACATGGCCGAGCAGCACATTCCGGGCCCGCCCGCGACCGGCGACGTAGCGGCGGCAACGACGGGCGAGCGGAATTCCGTCTCGCGGCCTCTGCTCGCCGTCGCTGCGGTGACCGAGGAGCTCGATGCGCTCGGCCGCGCCCACGAGATCGGCGGGCGGCTGCAGGCGAACCTCGAGACCGTCGTCCACGGGAAGCAGCGGGAGCTCCGTCTCGTCCTGACCGCTCTCGCGTGCGAAGGGCACGTCCTCTTCGAGGACGTTCCCGGAACGGCGAAGACGGTCCTCGCCCGGGCGCTCGCGCAATCGATCGCGGGCTCGACCCCGTCGCGCATCCAGTGCACGCCTGACCTGCAGCCGGCCGACGTGACGGGCTCGGCCGTCTACGACCAGAAAGAGCGAGCGTTCGAGTTCAGGCCCGGCCCGATCTTCGCCAACGTCGTCCTGCTCGACGAGGTCAACCGCGCAACCCAGAAGACCCAGTCGGCGCTGCTCGAGGCGATGGCGGAGCGGCAGGTGACCGTTGACGGCGTGACGAGGCCGCTGCCCCGGCCGTTTCTGCTGCTCGCGACCGAGAACCCGGTGGAGTACGAAGGAACCATCCTCCAGCCCGAGGCCCAGCACGACCGCTTCCTGTTGCGGACCGCGCACGGGTATTCGGATCCGGACGTCGAAGAGCGCATCGTCCTCGATCAGCGCAGCGGCCACCCGCTGGACCGCGTTCGCCCGGTCGTCTCGATTGGCGAGGTCGAGGAGCTCCAGGCCGCGGTCGAGGCCGTGTACGTCGACTCGATCCTCCAGCGCTGGGCGGTCGAGATCGTCCGTGCCACGCGTGACCTCCCCTTCGTCGAGCTCGGCGCTTCCGTCCGCGGAAGCCTCGCCCTCGACCGGGCTGTCCGGGCGTGGGCGCTGCTTCTCGGGCGTGAGTTCGTCGTTCCCGAGGACGTCGAAGAGCTCTTCGGGGCAGTGATCGGCCATCGCATACTCTTCACGCCCGCGTTCCTCGCCCAGGTTCGCCAAGCAGGAGAGGGCGAGGGACTGCGCCGGCTCTGGGACGCGTGCCTCGAGCGAGCGCCGCGGCCGGCCCCGGGCCGGTGAGCCGCCGAGCTCTCACCTTCCCGCTGCTGCCGCGCCGGCGGGTCACCGGAGCGGGTTTCGGCGCGATGCGTTCCCGGCGGTTCGGGACGGGATTCGATCTCGCGGGATCGCGGCCCTATGCGCCGGGCGACGACGTCCGCCAGATCGACTGGCGGGCTTCCGCGCGAGTCTCCTCGGCACGCGACTCGGATGAGTTCTTCGTCCGCGAGCATCTCGCCGAGCGGACAGGACGGCTCGTCATCCTCGCGGACAGAAGCGCACGGATGGCTCTCAGCCCGGACGGCCTGCCGTGGCTCTCCAAGCCGGATGTCGTCTCGGAGGCCGGGGCGATCATCGTCGACAGCGGCTTCGAGACGGGCTGCGCGGTCGGCTATCTCGACGGGGCCGTCGCTGCGGACGAGGCCCCGTTCTGGCGTCCCCCGAGCAATCGGTTCGGTCATCGGCCGGTCCTGCAGGACGCGCTCGGGCGCCAGGGGGTGCCGGCCCCGGACGACACCGCCGGCCGGCTCCTTCGCTGGCTGACGCACCCGGCGCAGGCAATGACTCCCGGCACCTTCGTCTTCGTCCTCTCGGATTTCCTCAGCGCACCCTCGGACGATGCCTGGATCGAGGCGCTTGCGCGTGGCCTCGACCCTGTTCCCATCGTCATCCAGGATCCCGTCTGGGAGCAGAGTTTCCCGGATGTCGCGGGCGCCGTTCTCCCGATCGCCGATCCCTCGAGCGGGCGGCTTCACC
>JBBQXH010000408.1:0-2300 GCA_038209835.1 Gaiellales bacterium
CGTCATCGACATCGGGCCCCTCCGGCGGCACCGGGACTACCGGCTGCTGTTCGCAGGCCAATCCGTCTCCTTCCTCGGGTCGATGGTCACCTTTGTCGCGATCCCGTTTCAGACGTACCAGCTAACCGGATCGACGCTCGCGGTTGGGTTGCTCGCGCTCGCTGAGCTCGGACCGATCCTTGCGATGGCACTGCTCGGCGGCGCGCTCGCCGACGCGTACGACCGGCGGCGATTAGTGCTGCTCAGCGAGCTCGGACTCGCCCTGTGCGCCGGCGCGCTGCTTGCGAACTCGCTCGTGGGCACGCCGCGAGTGTGGGTGCTGTTCGTCGTCTCGGCGCTCATGGCGGGACTCGACGGGATTCAGCGGCCCTCGCTCGACGCCATGGCCCCCAGGCTCGTCGATCGCGATGAATTGGCCTCCGAGGCCGCACTGCGAAGTCTGCGAACGAACGCCGGGATGGTGGTGGGACCGGCGTTCGCGGGGCTGTTGATCGCCGCCGTCGGCCTTCCAGCGACCTTCGGCTTCGACGTCGGAACGTACGCTGTCTCGCTTCTCCTGCTGCTCCTGATGCGGGCGATGCCGCCGCCCGAACAGGCTCGGCGACCGAGCCTCGGGGGGATCCTCGAGGGGCTTCGCTATGCGGCGAGCCGCCCGGTGCTGATCGGGACGTACGTCGTCGACATCGTGGCGATGGTCTTCGGGATGTCCGAGGCGCTGTTCCCGGCATTCGGCAGCGAATTTGGCGGTCCCGGAGTGCTCGGGCTCCTCTACACGGCCCCGGCCGTGGGCGCCATCCTGGCGACCCTCACCAGCGGGTGGTCGCGCCGGGTGCATCGCCATGGTCTTGCCGTGATCCTCGCCGCGACCGGTTGGGGCCTTGCCGTGACCGGGTTCGGCCTCTCCCCCGGCCTGCCGCTCGCCCTGACGTTTCTCGCGCTCGCGGGGGCCTCGGACATGATCAGCGGTATCTTCCGCAGCACGATCTGGAACCAGACGATTCCCGACCATCTCCGCGGGCGCCTCGCGGGTATCGAGATGATCAGCTACTCGACCGGCCCACTGCTCGGCAATGTCGAGTCCGGAGTCGTCGCCGCGGGTTTCGGGGTACGCGCCTCCGCCGTGTCCGGCGGGATCCTCTGCGTGCTCGGCGTCGGCGCGGCCGCTGCGGCACTCCCCGCGTTTCGCCGGTATGACGAGAGAGCCGGAGACTGACCGTCCAGCCGGTCCCGTTCGCAGACCTTCCCGCCCACTCCGGTGCAGACCTGGGCGTCTCGTCCTGGATCGCGATTGACCAGACGCGCATCGACGCCTTCGCCGATACGACCGACGATCACCAGTGGATCCACGTCGACGCGAAGCGGGCCGCAGCCGGGCCGCTCGGCGGAACCGTCGCACACGGAATGCTGACGATCTCGCTCGCCGTGGGACGCTTGCTCGACGAGCTGCTTGTGGTCGAGGGAGCGGAGGTCGTCCTCAACTACGGGCTCGACCGCGTCCGCTTCCCTGCGCTTGTCCCGGCCGGCTCGCAAGTCCGCTTGCACGCGACGATCGGCACGGTGGAGCCGGGCCCGTCGGGCACACGGGTCAGGGTCGCGCTGGAGGTGGAGCTGGAGGGATCCGAGAAGCCCTGTTGCGTCGCCGAGCAGATCCTTCTCTATCGCGCTTAGGCTGCTCCGAGATGCTCAAGATGTCGCGTCAAGATGCTAGACTTATGTGCATGCGGACGACAGTGGATCTCGACGACGATGTCGCGGCGGCCGTTGAAGGCTTGCGTCGAGACCAGTCGATCGGCCTGAGCAGGGCCGTCAACGAGTTGATTCGTCAGGGTCTCCAGCGGCGCCAGCGACGGGAGACGTTCACGCAGCGGACATCCTCGGTCGGGATCCTGATCGACGTTTCAAACGTGGCCGAAGCGCTCGAGATCCTCGAGGGTCCGACGGCCCGGTAGTGCTGATCGACGCCAATCTCCTGCTGTACGCCGTCGACGAAACCAGCCGATTTCACCAACCGGCGAGTCGCTGGCTCACCGCTCAGTTGAACGGCCCCCGTCGCGTCGGCTTTCCCTGGCCATCCCTCCAGGCCTTCATGCGGATCGTGACGAATCCAAGAGCGTCGAGCCGGCCTCTCAACGCCGCGGATGCTTGGGGATTCGTCCAGGACTGGCTGGTTCCGGAGATCGCCTGGATCCCGGTGCCAGGACAAGGCCATCTCGAGATCTTCGGCTCTCTCGTGGTCTCGTACGATCTCCGCGGGAACCTGGTGGCTGACGCGCACGTAGCGGCCCTCGCGATCGAGCACG
>JBBQXH010000409.1:0-2272 GCA_038209835.1 Gaiellales bacterium
ACTGTAAGCAGGTTTTAAAGATCCTCCAGCCGAGCCGGCGGGAGTGGTTTCGTCCTCTACCATCACGGCGGTGGGGCTGCTGGCGCTTCTCGCTTCGCTCAGGGTGCTCGTGGCAACGCCAGGGCAGGCTGCAGCGTTGAACGTCGGCATGTACGACGAGACGACGACGCTGACCAGTAACAGCGATAGGCTACTGGGATCCATCGTGTCCCTTTTCAAACTGCGGTAAAGGGGGTACCGCTCAGTCGATGCCGGCCGTTCCGGAGTTAGACGCTCGAGAGAAGGGGCTCGTGACCGGGCCGGTCGTCATGCCCAGCACTGCCGTCGGCGACATCCGGCGGCGTGTGCCGCCCGTCCTGCTCCGCGGCACCATCGTCGCGACCGCGGCGCAGGCCGCTCGGGTGCTCACGCTGATCGCCGTCGACCTGGTGGGGCTCGCAGGCGGCGTCTACTGCGCGCTCGTCCTGCGCGAGCTCTGGATCGGCGTTTCGCCCGGCTGGGACAGCCTGTGGGACACCGCTGCCGACTGGCTCGGCTTCCTCGGCCTTGTCATCGTCCTCGTCTTTGCCCAAGCCCGCCTTTATGCACCGCGCGACCGGCGCCCGGGCGTTCAGCGGGTCGCCTCCTCCGTGGTTCTCGTGGGATTGCTCGCGGTGGCATTCGCGCTCGGAACGGGATTCGAGTTCGACACGTATGGAATCGTCCCGACGTCCATCGTCCTGACCGCCTTCTTGATCGGAACCCTGCGGTGGGGACACGGCGCTGCCCTGACATCGCTCGAGCGCTGGTTCGGGATCAGGCAGCGGGTCGTTCTCGTCGGGGCGCCGGCTGCTGTCGAACCGCTGCAGCGAGCGCTCTCCGAAGACCGCTACATCATCGCCAGAACGCTGTTCCCGGAGCGGCTCGGCAGCGAGCTACGCGCGACACTCGGGACGCACACCGTCGACGAGATCATCGTTGCCGAGACCGGGCTCGACGAGCGGAAGCTTCGCGATGTGGTCGATGCGGCCCACTGGCGGGGAATCAAGGTGCGCATCGCGCCGAGCGCAACCAAGCTGCTCGCCGAACGGGCGCAGATCCTCCCAGGCCATGTGACGCCACTGATCGAGGTGCGGCCGCCAGTGTTCGCCGGCTTCGAATGGCTCACCAAACGCACCTTCGACGTCGGGGTGAGCCTGGTGATCCTGCTGCTGGGCCTACCAGTCTGGATGGCCATTGCCTTCGCGGTGAAACTCAGCTCGCGCGGATCGGTGTTCTACCGCGACCTGCGCGTGGGTCTCCACGAGCGCGAGTTCGAGATGCTGAAGTTCCGCACCATGGCCGAGGACGCCTCCAGGCGGCGCGACGGGCTTCTCCCGGCGAACGAGGCAGGGGGCGCGCTCTTCAAGATTCGGAAGGATCCGCGAGTCACGGGTGTGGGCCGGGTCTTGCGTCGGCTCTCGCTCGACGAGGTTCCCCAGGTGCTCAACGTCCTGCGAGGTGAGATGAGCCTCGTCGGTCCCCGGCCTTTGCCCGTAACCGACTGCGCCAAGCTTCTGCCGTGGCAACGCCGCAGGTCGCTCGTCCTACCTGGCGTGACCGGCCTTTGGCAGATCTCGGGGCGTGCGGACCTCGGCGTGGACGAGCTGATCGCGCTCGACTTCCACTACGTCGAGCGCTGGTCGATCTGGCTCGACGCCGTGATCCTTCTCAAGACGGTCCCGGCAGTCATATGCGGGCGAGGCGCGTACTGACCCCGTGCCCGGCCTGCTGAAGGTCGGCCTCGACCGGAGGAGGGGCCTACTTGCGGCTATCGCTTCGATCGTGCATCAGTCGCCGACCGGCGACGGCCAGGACGACTGCACCGGACACACCCGCGACCACGATCAGCACCACGACCGGCAGAGGCAGCCCGGCACCTTCGTCAGCGGAGAGCGCGGCCGCCGCCTCGGATGGGGTAGTGGAAACCTGTTTGCTCGGGGCTGTGGCACTACCGTCTGTCGACGGTCCAGGCTCCTCACGGGTGGTTGCCCCGGCACCCTCCGAGGGCTCCGTCGCTCCGGCTCCCCCGTTCTGGCCCGTACCGCTCGACGAGCCGGGGTCGCCCGACGACCCCGCGACGTCGCCGCCCTCGCTCCCGTCTACGCCGTCGAGCAGCGCCTGCTGGAGGGCTCGGTTGATGTCGTCCGCTGCGCTCGAGTACGACCGCAGGTCTTCGGGCAAGGCCGCGATTGCCTGCTGGTAGCAGTCGGTCGGGTAGGCCCCGTCGATCGTGCCGTTGTCGGACCAGTCC
>JBBQXH010000410.1:0-2266 GCA_038209835.1 Gaiellales bacterium
CCCGACGTGATCATCACGCATGCGCCAGCGGACTACATGGGCGACCACAACGAGATCTCGAAGCTCGTCTTCGAGTGCAGCTTCTACGCGACGTTCCCGAACCTCGCGACCGGCCAGCCGCGCCACGACCGGGTCACCCCACTCTTCTACATGGACACGATCGCGGGGCTCGGGTTCGTCCCGACGGACTACGTCGACGTGACCTCGGTGATCGAGACGAAGGCGGCGATGCTCGAGGCGCACCAGAGCCAGCTCGTCTGGCTTCGCGGCACGACCAGTCGACTGCTTCCCTAAAGTGCTTCCGGCCGGAAGTACGAAAAGGAGGGATCCCGGTGAGCACCGAGTTCGAGTACGGCCTTGCGCGATTCATCAGCTTCCGCGACACGGAGGCATGCGAGCGCGTCCGCGCGATCCGGCGAGACGAGATCACGCACCACCAGAGTCCAGAGTTTCGCATTGCCGTCATCGACGACACGGATGCCTTCTACACCGCGTTCGCCGAGGATCTCGTTGGTCGGATCAGGCAGGCACGCGACGAGAGCCGGCAGTTCGTCGCCATCCTGCCGGTCGGGCCGATGCCGCAATACCAGATCGCTGCTCGGACGATCAACGAGGAGAGCCTCTCGCTCGCCCACGTACACACGTTCAACATGGACGAGTACGCCAACGAGGACGGGCAGACTGCGCCTCTCTCCTGGCCCGGCTCCTTCCAGCGCGCGATGTGGGAGCGGTTCCTCGATCTCATCCGTCCGGAGCTTCGTCCGCCCGAGACGCAGATCCACTTCCCGACGGAAGACGAGATCGGCGACTACAGCTCCCGAATCGAGGATCTCGGCGGCGCCGACGTGTGCTACGGCGGCATCGGCTGGTGCGGTCATATCGCCTTCTGGGAGTCGCACCTCGGTTTCGATTTCGAGGGTGACCTCGAGGCGTACAAGCAGGCCGGCGCGCGGCTCGTGGAGCTCCACCCGATGACGATCATGCAGAACGCGCTCCACTCGTTCGGCGGCGACTGGTCCTGGGTTCCGCCGCGGGCGAACACGATCGGGCCCCGGGAGATCCTCGGCGCCGAGCATCGGAGCTTCTGGCTCGACGGCGACATCGGCGGCGGAGTCTCGTGGCAGCGCTTCATCGGCCGACTCGTCGCGCACGGGCCCGTCTCCGAGTTCGTGCCCGGCTCGATTCTGCAGACCGCGCGGACCGACTACACGATCATGGGTGGCGTCGCCGACGACGTCGAGATCCACATGGCGTGAGCGAGCTCCTGTCGGAAGCGACTGTCGGCGACTACCTGGTCGGGCTCGGGTTCGCCGAGGCCGACGCCGCTCTGGAGGCCCACGAGCTCGGCGGCGGCGTCTCCAACGTCGTCCTCGCCGTCACCGGTGCGACGACGAACGTGGTGGTCAAGCAATCGCTCCCACGGCTGCGGGTCGAGCAGGAATGGCTGGCCAAGCGTGAGCGCGCGCTGACGGAAGCGGAGGCGCTTCGCCTCGCAGGAACGCTGACGCCAGGAGCCGTCCCGGGCGTTCTCGCCGTCGACCCGGAGCGCTGCGCGATCGTCATCGAGCGCGCGCCGACGGGCTGGCGCGCCTGGAAGGACGACCTGCTCGCAGGGCGGGTCGATCCGGAGGTCGCAGCCAGACTCGGCTCGCTGCTCGCAACCTGGCACAGCGAGACCGCCGACGACCCGGAGGTCGCAGCCCGCTTCTCCGACCACGAGGCCTTCGAGCAGCTTCGGGTCGATCCCTACCTCAGGACGGTGATGCGGCGCTGGCCGCGTCTCGAGCGCCCGGTCGGACGGTACGTCGGCCAGATGACCGCCACGCGAGTCTGCCTCGTCCACGGCGATTTCTCGCCCAAGAACGTGCTCGTCGGGGAGGGACTCTGGGTCATCGACTTCGAGGTCGCGCACGTCGGGGAGCCTGTCTTCGACCTCGCCTTCATGACGAATCACCTGATGCTGAAGGCCGTGCACCGGCCCGTGGATTTCGACGCGTATCGGGAGGCATCGCTCAGACTCTCGACCGCCTACGCCGAAGGCGCGAGCGATGCGCTCGCATTCGAGCCCCCGTATCTCGTGGGTCTGACCGGCTGCCTGATGGTCGCCCGGGTCGATGGGAAGTCCCCCGCCGAGTACCTGAGTGAGTCGGACCGACTCATCGCGCGGTCGCTCGGCAGCCGTCTGCTGCTGCATCCGCCAAGCAGGCTCGAGGCGGCCTGGAACGACGTCGGCGAGGTCCTCGTCCGATGAGCGACTCGAAGATCG
>JBBQXH010000411.1:0-2262 GCA_038209835.1 Gaiellales bacterium
TCGACAGGATCAGAGAGGCCACGCAGAGCCCTGCGACGAGACCGAGGACGATGCCGACCCACGTCGCCGACTCTGGCGCTCCGATCGTCAATGCGACTCCCAGGAGCGCGACGAGGAGGATCAGTCCCCGACGCACGCCGAGCTCCTCCCGGAAGAGCAGCGCGGCTCCGACCACCGTGATCAGCGGATACGCGAAGTAGAGGAGCGTCACGAGAGCGACGGGCGCCCTCGCATATCCCTCGAAGAGCGCGAGCCCGACACCGAGCTGAAACGCACCGAGGGCAGCTCCCGCGAGCGCGACGCGCCGGCCCGGCCAGGGGTTCCGCAGGAGGTAGGCGAGCAGAACGAGCACCGGGCCCGTGACCACGAACCGCAGGAAGAGCAGCGTGTACGCGTCCCCGCCCGCGTCGTAGAAGAGCTTCGAGAACACGCCGAGCGTGCCGAAGCAGGAGGCGGAGACGAGCACGAGGACGTAGCCGCGAAGCTGCACGTTCACGGGAAGACTCTTTCAGACCTTATGTAGCCCAGCCGAGCGACAGGGGTCGAGGACAGGCGGCTTCGCGCCGATAGATGGGTCCGGTGTCCCAGAGCTCGATCCGCGTCCTGGTCGTCGTCGGCACCCGCCCCGAGGCGGTCAAGCTCGTGCCGATCATCCTCGCGCTCCGCGAGAGCCTGCGCTTCGACCCGATCGTGGTCTCTTCGAGCTCGCCGAGATCACCTGTGACGTCGAACTGTGGATCGGGGGGCACCGCTCCGTTGGGCTCAACGAGCTGGTCTCGTCCGTGTTGCGCCGGTTCGAGGACTTCTGCGTCGGCAGCTTCGGCGATCACGGCGCCTCCGTCGCCCCGGTCGACGAGGTGCTGAGCGGGAGCTATCCCGGCGCGGTGCTCGTCCACGGCGATACGAGCTCGGCGATGGCCGCGGCCCTTGCAGCGTTCCACCTGCGCATTCCGGTCGTCCACGTCGAGGCGGGTCTCAGAACCGGCGGGACTATCCTGACCCCGTTTCCGGAGGAGCTCAACCGTCAGCTCATCTCCTGCATCGCCTCCTTCCACCTCGCCCCGACCGCCGCGAACGCCGAGAACCTGATCCGGGAGGACATCTCCCAGGGGCAGATCTTCGTCACCGGCAACACCAGCATCGACGCCCTGAAGTGGGCGGCCTCGCTGGAGGTGCCCTACACAGACCCTCGCATCACGGAGGCCGATGAATCCGGCGACCGCATCGTCGTCGTGACCGGGCACCGCCGCGAGAACTGGAACGGCGGCCTCGCGGGAATCGCCGAGGGCGTCTCCCGACTCGCCACGAGGCACTCAGAGACGCGCTTCATCGTTCCGCTCCATCCGAACCCGACCGTACGCGAGGCTCTCGTCCCACCCCTGGAGGACCTCCCGAACGTCATCCTGACCGAGCCGCTCGGCTACGCCTCGTTCTCGCGGCTCCTGGCCAGATGCGAGCTCGCGATCACGGACTCGGGCGGGATCCAGGAGGAGGCTCCGGCCCTCGGCAAGCCGGTCATCGTCGTCAGGGAGGAGACCGAGCGAGGTGAGGGAGTCGCAGCCGGCACCCTCCTGCTCGTGGGCACGGACCCGGCGGCGATCGAGAGCGCGGGAACGCTTCTCCTCGACGACCCGCTCGCCTACCGGGAGATGGCTGACGCCCCGAACCCGTACGGCGACGGCCGCGCCGCCGAGCGGATAGTGGCCGCGCTCGAGAACATCCTGGATGGCGGCGCGGCACCCGCACCCTACGGCCCGGGCTACAGCCGGCACGCCGTGCTCAGAGCGGCGGGGTACGAGCGCGAGCGACTGAGACCGGTGATGGTCGCCCCGGAGACGCGCGACAGCGCGGATCCGGCGATCGCTGGAGAACATTGGAACTTGCCCTGAGCCTCCCGTTCGACGGCCTACCGCCCGGCTGGGTCGTCCTGTTCACGATCGCGTTTCTCATCATCTGCGGCATGCTCGCCTGGACGGCCGTGCTCTTCCTTCGAGCGGGACGGTGGCTCCGGGAGCTGCCGGCACGCCCCGAGACTGTTGATCCGGCCTGGCTCTGGGTCTTCCTCGTCCCTGCGCTCAACGAGGAGATCACGATCGAGGACAGCGTCGAGCGCCTCCTCGGCGTCGACGCCCCGAACAAGCTCGTCGTCGTGATCGACGACGGCTCCGAGGACGGCACGCCGGACGTCCTCGGCGGCCTCTCCGATCCCGACCTCGCCGTCCTGCGCCGCGATCCTCCGAACGCCCGCCAGGGCAAGGCTGC
>JBBQXH010000412.1:0-2255 GCA_038209835.1 Gaiellales bacterium
ACTTCGCCGACCTGTTCGAGGTCAAGGACGCGCTCCAGAAGAAGGGCACGTACTCGGCGCGGGTCGAGGGAGGACGCCTTCTCCTCGGCTACCAGCGGGAGACGTTCAGGCGTGCGACGTTGATCTCCGCCTCGGAACCCGTGAAGGCCGACGACCACGGACTGACCTTCCGCGTACGCGTCGAGCCCCACGGGAGTTGGACGACGGAGCTCGACGTCGTCGCAGCTCTTCCCGGATCAGAGACGATTGGCCGACGAGCGCGTCCGAACATGAAGCGCGACCTCGATCACTGGCTGGAAGCCGCGCCACGACTCGAATGCGACTGGGAGCCGCTGAAGGCGACCTACCGGCGCAGCCTCGTCGATCTCGCCGCGCTGCGGTTCTCGCCGCTGACCGCCGGGGGACGGAACCTGCCCGCAGCAGGTCTGCCGTGGTTCATGACGATGTTCGGGCGCGACAGCATCTTCACTAGCCTCCAGGCTCTCCCGTTCACTCACGAGCTCGCGGCGACCACCCTGCGCGAGCTCGGGGCGCGGCAGGGCAGCCGTATCGACGACTTCCGCGACGAGGATCCGGGCCGCATCCTCCACGAGATGCGCTACGGGGAGATGACGGCCTTCGAGGAGCGGCCGCACTCGCCGTACTACGGGAGCGTGGACGCGACGCCGTTGTTCGTCGTGCTCCTCGACGAGTACGAGCGCTGGAGCGGCGACCGGAAGCTGGTGCGCGACCTCGAGCACGAGGCGCGGGCGGCGATCGCCTGGGTCGACACGTACGCCGACCTCATGGGCAACGGATACATCTCCTACCAGCGTCGGAACGCTGAGACCGGCCTCGAGAACCAGTGCTGGAAAGACTCCTGGGACTCGATCTCCTACCGGGACGGACGGCTCCCCGGCTTCCCGCGGGCGACCTGCGAGCTCCAGGGGTACGCCTATGACGCGAAGATGCGCGGCGCGCGACTGGCCCGAGAGGTGTGGAAGGATCCGACGTTCGCGGATCGCCTCGAGAAAGAGGCGGCCGACCTGAAGCGTCGCTTCAACCGCGATTACTGGGTCGAGGACGGCGGGTACTTCGCGCTCGCGCTCGACACCGAGGGCAAGCAGGTCGACGCGCTGACCTCAAACAACGGCCACCTCCTCTGGAGCGGCATCGTCGACAAGTCGAAGGCGAGATCTGTCGCCCGAAACCTCCTCGGACCGCGGCTCTTCTCTGGCTGGGGTATCCGTACCCTGGCGGAAGGCGAAGGGCGCTACAACCCGATCGGCTACCACGTCGGCACCGTCTGGCCGTTCGACAACTCGTTCGCTGCGTGGGGCCTCAGACGCTACGGCTTCAAGGACGAAGCGGCCCAGATCGCATCGGGGATTCTCGACGCTGCGCAGTTCTTCGACGGCCGCCTCCCGGAAGCGTTCGGCGGCTACCACCGTTCCGTCACGAAATACCCGGTGCAATACCCGACGGCGTGCAGCCCGCAGGCCTGGTCGACCGGGGCGCCGTTGCTCCTCCTGCGGACGATGCTCGGCCTCGAGCCGCTCGGCGATCACCTGATCGTCGACCCAGCCCTTCCCGTCGGTATCGGGCACCTCGAGCTGCTCGACGTCCCCGGGCGCTGGGGGCGCATCGATGCGTACGGACGCGGTCGCATAGACGTCGGGAAAAAGCACCGGGCGTGAGCGCCGTGGCCCAGCCCCGGAACGATTCCGGGGCAGACGTCTTCGTCGTATTCGGGATCACGGGCGACCTCGCGAAGGTCATGACGTTCCGGTCGCTCTACCGCCTCGAGCGGCGGGGGCTCCTCGAATGCCCGATCGTCGGAGTCGCCGTCGACGACTGGACAGTCGACCAGCTTCGAGATCACGCACGCGAGGTCATCGCGGCGACCGGCGAGCCGGTCGATCCGGACGTCTTCGAGCGCTTCTCCGCCCGCCTCTCCACGTGCAGGGTGACTTCGCGGACGCGGCAACGTTCAAACGAGTCGGCGCTGCGATCGAGAACGCAACGAACCCCGTGTTCTACCTCGAGATTCCGCCCTTCCTCTTCGCCACGGTCGTCACGGGCCTCACCGAGGCCGGCCTGACGAAGAACGCGCGCGTCGTGGTGGAGAAGCCATTCGGCCACGACCGGGACTCTGCTCGTGAGCTTGCCGAAGAGATCCATCAGTACATCGACGAATCGCAGCTCTACCGGATCGACCATTTCCTCGGAAAGATGGGCCTCGAGGAGATCCTCTACCTGCGGTTCGCGAACACGAT
>JBBQXH010000413.1:0-2237 GCA_038209835.1 Gaiellales bacterium
GATCCCGCGCCCCTCCGAGCCGCTCGAGCAGGGGCGCGCCGTCGCGTACCTCTGCTCTCCGGACGGGGACTACGTCACCGGCGAGTTCCTTCGCGTCGACGGCGGCTTCGTGGTGGGGAAGTACTGATGGGGGCGCTGACGACCGTCAATCTGTCGCCTTCGCTCGAGTCAGCTGTCAGAGCCCGGCTGTCGGAGCCGGCTCTCGACGTGGTCGTCGCGGCCGCGGGCCGCCAGGCCACGGGGGCGTTCCTCGATCTGACCCAGGATCAGTGGGGTGGGGCGGTCGACGGTGCGAAGCAGTCGTTTCGGGAAGCACAGGTCGCCGCAGCGCGCTGGGAGTCCGAAGGAAAGCCAGGCCGGATCGTCTTCCTGGCCTCGACGACGACGTTGAGACCGGTGCACGGTGCGGCCCTCGATGCGGCGGCCGGAGCGTTCCTGACGACGATCGGCCAGGTCGGTGCCGTTGAGCTCGGCGCCAAGGGCATCACGGTGAATACAGTCGTTCACGGGTGGATCGAAGGCGAGGACGCGCCGGGCTTCGTTGACGGGATCCCGGCCGGCCGTCTCGCGGGAGCGGAGGAGATCGCCGACGCGATCGCGTTCCTCGCCTCCGAGTCGGCTTCCTACGTCACGGGCGCGGTTCTCGCGGTCGACGGAGGCTTCTGGATCACGAAAACCGCGGGAGGGAGCCCGCTGCTCCCCTGACGTCAGATCCGGACGACGTCGATCTCGGGAAACTCGTGGAAGTCGGCGTCCTGCGTGTAGAGAGTGAGGCCGCGGCTGACGGCGGTCGCGGCGATAAGCGTGTCGAGGATCGGGGGACGCTTGCCGGCGCGTCGGGAGCGGTCGACGAGATGCGCAAATGCCCGCGCAACATCGTCGTCTACCGGGATGCTCCCGAAGCCTCGCTCGGCGAAGGCCAACGTAGCAAGGCGCTGCACGCGCTCGTCAGGATCGTCGGCCGCGAGAACCCCAAGGTGCAGCTCTGCGAGCGTGATCGACGAAAGCCAGCTCTCCGGCGGCAGAGATCCTTGTACCCGACCGGTTTCGATGCCGATCAGCACCGACGTATCGACCAGTCCTCTCACAGCTCGTCGATCGTCTGGTCGAGAATCGCCCGGATGTCCCGGCGAAAGGTCGGATCGGGCTTGCGGGTTCTGGTGAACGCTTCGATCTCGTCGCGGGTCGCCCAGGGGCGCCGTTCCTCGATCGGGACGATCCTCGCGACCGGCCGTCCGGCGACGGTCACCTTGACGGTTCCACCCGCCTCGACCTCGCGCAGGATCGCGCCGATGTGTGCGCGGAGCTCCCGCTGCGGTATCGTTCGTTCACTCATGGTCTCAACTGTAGCACTAATGCCTCGATGATCGAGCTCTCTTGTGCCGACAACACATTCCGGCTCGTTCAGCCCTGGGAGTCGGCAGTCGAGATCATCCGGCTGCTCGAGCTGGACGGAGTCGACGTGTGCCTGATGGGGAACCGGTCGCACATCCGACCCGAAGACGTGCGGGGTGACATCCCGGCGTCGGCCGAGCGGATCACGAAGGCGCTCCATTCGTGCGGGCTCGCCGTCTCGGACCTCTTCTGTATCCCGTGGACCGACTTCGAGCGGTTCGCGCCAAATCACCCCGATCCCGACGAGCGGGCGCGCTCGCGGGCGCTGTTCGAGGACATGCTCGAGCTCGCGGTCAGAATCGAGGCGCCGGGGATCACGATGCTTCCAGGCATCGACTGGGAAAACGGGGGCCACGGAGACTCGTTCGATCGGAGCGTCGACGAGCTCGGGTGGAGAGCCGAGCTGGCACGAGTCGAGGGTCTGCGCTTCTCGATCGAGCCGCACCTCGGCTCAATCGCGCAGGCGCCGGCGGAGGCCGACCGGCTGTGCCGCGAGACCTCGGGACTCGAGCTCACGCTCGACTACAGCCATTTCGTCTACCAGGGGTATTCGCAGGAGGAGATCGAGCCGCTCGTCGTCCATGCGCGACATCTCCACGCGCGCGGCGCGCGAGAGACCCGGATGCAGACGGCGCTCAAGGACAGCGTCATCGACTTCGAGCGGCTGGTCGACGTGCTCCAGGCATCGGGCTACGCGGGCGACATCGGGCTCGAGGTGCTGTGGATCGACTGGGAGCACCTGAACGAGTGCGACACGGTCTCGGAGACGATCCTTCTACGTGACCGCCTGCGGGCGAGGCTTGCCGGCGAGGCTTGGGAGTATCCAGGGTCTTCTATCTAGG
>JBBQXH010000414.1:0-2219 GCA_038209835.1 Gaiellales bacterium
TGGCACGATGCGCCGCCTCCTTCGTCTCGTTCTTGTTGTGGCGTCTATTGCGGTCATCTTCTCGAGCCTGGCCTACTCGGCTGCGGTGAGGAGATCGACTACACGCCCGCGGGGTCTCCTGGTCTCGAGAACTACGGGTGGCGTCCCTACGAGGGGAACGCCGTCTACTCCGGTGAGACGCCCGATGCCACGGGGGCGCTCGTCTTCCCGATCTACGCGTACTCGCATGCCCAGGGTTGCAGCGTGACCGGCGGCTACCGGTACTGGGGCTCGATCCCGTCGCTCGCCGGTCGCTATGTGTTCGGCGACTTCTGCACCGGGAAGCTCTCGAGCTTCCTACCGGTGGGCGGCATTGCAACTGACGCCAAGCCGCTCAACCTGACCGTCCCGCAGCTCTCGAGCTTCGGCGAGGACTCCCGCGGTGAGCTGTACGCCGTCTCTCTCGCCGGCGCCGTCTACAAGATCATCGGGCGCTAGCCCCCGTTCGCGCATCCTCGGGGTAGTCTTCCCGCTGTCGAGATGGCAGACACGAAAGGTGGGACGACGTGAAGAAGCTCGCGATCGGCCTCGGCCTCGCCGCAGCAGCCGGTGCCGCCGTTGCGCTCATCAGGCGGAAGCGCGGGGGCGCTCAGGAGCTCGAATGGTCGCCCAGCTACCCGGGCGACGGAGACCTCACCGGCAACGACAGGCTCGAAGGCTTTTCCGAAACCGAGGCCGGATCGACCGAGCGGTTCCCGCCGGCCGATAGCCAGTAGCCGTCGCGCACGACTCTAGCTCGCGAGGCCGCCCTGGGTATCGTCCCCGGGGCGGTCGCGCGATTCGTTGGCGCGGGAGACCCGGTCGCGAAGATCCTGCGGGTGATCGATTCCGAAGAATCGGAGCCGCGCCGAGCCATCCTCGCCCGCCGTGTCGAAGTCGACCACTCCGACCTTCATGATCCGGTCGATCGCGGTCTGCGTGATCGTGATGTTCTGGATCCGGTCGACGTGCGCCGTGCTCTCGCGCTTGGCGAGGATGCCTTCCCTGATCGTCATGCGCTTCGTCGTCACCGTGTACTGGGTGAAGAAGCGCCGAACCCATCCGGCCGCGAGGACGATCGCAAGGAGGATCAGGCTGATGACGACGCCGAGCCAGATCGGCCAGTCGGCGCTCGTGAAGATGTTCGCGAGGAGGATCACGACGAACGGGATGAGCGCCGCAAGACCCCATCCGATGTAGAACGACAGCGTGGCGCGCCAGGTCGGCTTGCCGCGCCAGATCAGCTGCTCGCCCTCGAGGAGATCCACCGCGCGAGGCTAGCAGCGCGATCGGCGGAGTGTCCACGACCCCAGGACGGCTGGTACGCTCGCGCCGTGCGAGCGGTGCGCCTGGACGAGATCGAGGGGATTCCAATCAGCGGTCAGAACGGGCTCGTGTGGAAGCCCGTGCGCCACGAGCTCGGTATTACCGCCTTCGGCGTGAACGCCTACCGTGCCGAGCGGCCTGGGGAGCAGGTCGTCGAGGAGCACGACGAGCTGGGCGGCGGTGCGGGTCACCACGAGGAGCTCTACGTCGTCCTCGAGGGCCACGCCACCTTTACGGTCGACGGGAAGGAGGTCGACGCTCCAGCCGGCACCTGCGTGTTTCTCGACGATCCGGCCGAGCGGAGGAAGGCTGTGGCCGTCGAGGCCGGAACCACTGTGCTGGCCATTGGAGGTGTTCGCGGCGAGCCGTTCCGTGTCTCGCCGTGGGAGTTCTCGTTCCGCGCGATGGCCGCGCCGACGCACCGCGACTCTAGAACCATCCTCGAGGAGGGTCTCCGCGCGTATCCCGACAACGCGTCCATCCTCTACAACCTCGCGTGCTTCGAGGCGCTCGACGGGGCGACCGATGAGGCGTTCGAGCACCTCGTGCCCGCGGTCGAGCAGGATCCAGAGCTTCGTGCGCTCGCAACGTCCGACCCTGATTTCGACGGCGTGCGGCACGATCCGCGGTTTCCAGGGACATGAGACGGGCCGCAGCGGTCGTTGGGATCGTCGCCCTGCTCGTCGCAGGATGCGGCTCCGGCGGGGACGTCGAGCAGCTCCAGCAGCGGGTCGACGACCTCGAGCGCCAGGTTGCGATCCAGCGGCAGGAGATCGACAAGCTCCGGTCGGAGACGGCTGCGGTTCGCTCCGTTCAGCGACGCCTCGACGACATCCAGGGCGTCGTCGACGGGATCAAGAACGGTTTCGGCGCTC
>JBBQXH010000415.1:0-2215 GCA_038209835.1 Gaiellales bacterium
CGAGCACGGCGTCGCCGGTCATGCTCACCTTGCCCTGCATCCAGGCGGTCATCGGGTTCTGATCGCCGCGCAGCATCTCGAGCAGGATGTCTTCGCCCGTCCGGACGATGCAGTCGGCCTCGCCGTCGCCCTCGGACACGATGACGGCTCCATCGTCGATGGCGATGTGCCATTCGCCAACGTCGTCGACGGCGAAGACGTAGCGCCCCTGCCAGCCCTCGAGCTCCGCCGGTTCGAGGTAGTGCTCGAGCCCGGCGAACAGCTCGCCGGCGCTGGCGATCGGTTGCCGGGCCCGTCGCGGCGGCGGCGCTTCGGGAGTCTCAGGCGTGAGCCCGCCTGAGCGGACGTCGACTCGTCCCCAGCGCCCGGGAACGTCGTGCAGGTGGAGCTCCGAGATCTGCTCCGGAAGCCGTGGCGTCGAGGTCAGGCGCTCGCCGGCCGGGCTGAGTCCAAGGAGCACGCGCAGCAATGCGAACGGCGTCGCCGTCGCCCAGGCCTGCGGGCTGCACGCCGTCGGGTACTCGACCGGGAAGTCGGTCTTGTCGCGCGAATAGCCGGCGAAGGCCTCCGGCAGACGGCCGAGAAAGGCCTCGGCGGCCTCGAGCATCGCGAAAGAGAGCTCGCTCGCCTCATCGCGAAAGCCGTAGCGCTCCATCCCGAGGGCGATCAACGAGTTGTCATGCGGCCAGACGGTTCCTGTGTGATAGCCGATCGGGTTGTACGCGTGGTCTCCCTCCGCCATCGTGCGCACACCCCATCCCGAATAGAGCCGCTGTCCCATCAGATGCCCGACGACGTCCTTCGCGCGCTTGTCGTCCACGATGCCGCTCCAGAGCAGGTGCCCGATATTCGACGTCAGCGAATCGACCCGCTTCTTGTCGCGGTCGAGCGCGAGCGCGAAGTAGCGGCGATCCTCGAGCCAGAAGTCCTCGTTGAACTTCCGCTTGAGCTCCGCCGCTTCCCGCTCGAGCCGGGTCGCGAGCGCCAGGTCACCCCAGTAGCCGCGCGCCAGCCGGGCGGTACGGACTTTCGCGTCGTAGACATAGCCCTGGATCTCGCAGGTGGCCAGCGGCGTGGCTGCGAACGATCCGTCGGCGAAACGGATCGAGTCCCACGAGTCCTTCCAGCATTGGTTCTCGAGTCCGGAGGACTCGTTCCGTCGCTGGTACTCGACGTAGCCGTCGCCATCCTGATCGCCCCACTCGTCGATCCATGCGAGCGCCGCTCGGGCGGGTCGCTCGAGCTCGCGGACGAGGTCGCCGTCCCCCGTCCAGCGCTCGACCTCGTCGAGGAGCACGAGGAACAGGGGCGTTGCGTCGGCGGTTCCGTAGTAGGGGGAATGGGGGCGCTCCTCGAAGGCCGTCAGCTCGCCGGAGCGCATCTCGTGCAGGATCTTCCCGGGCTCCTCGTCCCGGAAGTCGTCGGAGCGCCGACCCTGCCGAGCGGCGAGCACCCGGAGCGTCGTCTCGGCGAGCTCGGGAACGAACGGGAGGGCCTGGTAGCTCGTGATCAGCGCGTCACGCCCGAAGATCGTCATGAACCACGGCAGGCCTGCAGCCGGGATGGCCCGACCCTGGAGGATCCGCGGGTAGAAGCGCAGCGCGGCGAGATCGACCAGGCTGCGTTCGTAGATGATTCGCAGCGGCGTCCAGTCGGTCTCGATCCGCGGCGCGGTGGCTTTCCATTCGTCGAGGGACACCTGCATCTGCGGGCGTGCTCGGTCGTCGCCGTGGCCGTGTGTCACGCGGGGTGACTCCTGGCTGTCGAGCGCGCGGGCCGTGATGACGTCGATGCAGGTCGTCCACTCGTCTTGCGGCTCGAGCGAAATCCGGAAGCGAAGGCCGTCCTCGAGCAGTTCGGCCTCGGGAGCGGAGGCCGTGATCCAGGTCTCCCGGACGAAGCTGTCTCTCTTGTAGCCCAGAACCAGACGCTCCGATTCGACCCGCCGGTAATGGTCACCCTTCTTCGCGAGGGCGTCCTTGACCTCGAAGAGGTCGGCGAAGTCGGCGTCGGCCTCGACGCGCAACTCGAGCGTCACCGGCTCGGCGCCGTGGTTGAGCACCGTAAGATCCTCGTGAAAGCCGTTCCCGACTGCGCGTTTGCGAATCACCGAGAGCGATGAGTCGATGTAGACGGTTCCGGTCCCGACGACGAGGAAGAACTGGGCGAGGAAGTACTGGAGATCGTCCTTCGAGAGCAGCGCCGGCCGTTCGCC
>JBBQXH010000416.1:0-2212 GCA_038209835.1 Gaiellales bacterium
ACCTCCGGCAGCGTCACCACCGCACCATCGACGGTGATCGGATCCCCGCCGACGACATCGATCGTCTCACCTTCGACCGTGTCGAGCGATCTCGTCGTCAGATCGGCCGCCGAGAGGCTGTCGGCAACAACGTGGTAGCCAAGGACTCGCCTCAGGGCGTTCGGATTCCTCCCGAGCGCGTCGAGCACGTTGGCCGGGACCGCCTCGAACGCCGCATCGGTCGGCGCGAAGACCGTAAACGGCCCGCTGCCCTTCAGCGTCTCGGTGAGTCCGGCCTTGTCGAGAAGCGTCGTAAGCGTTGTGAAGCCGCCCGTCGCGGCGGCGGTATCGACGATGTCGACGGGCGCCACGGTGGTGTCGGCCGCCGCGGTTGTCTCGGTGGCCGCGGCCGTCGTCGCCTCGACTGTCGTAGCCACCTCGGCCGTCGTTGTGGCGACAACCTCCGTCGAAACCACCGTCGGCGAGGCCGTCTCGTCTCCGCCGCCGACGCAGCTCGCGATCAGGATCGCCAGGATCAGGCCGAGCAGCGCGAACCCGGCCGCGACGAACCCGATGCTTCGCGGCTGCCGCTCCATATCTGCGATCCTATCGCCATGCACGAGCCGGTCATCGTCGGATACGACGCCAAGGAACCCGCCGAGCGAGCGCTCGACCGGGCGATCGAGGAGGCGCGCGAGCGCAACGGCAAACTCCTCGTGCTCGCCGTCGAGGAGCTCCCGCTGAACCCGACCGACCCGCGGAACTTCGGGACGCTCGACGACGGCCCCGTGTCGTTCGGCCTACCGGAGACGCCCGAGGTCGAGCAGATGCTCGCCGAGGCGCGCGAGCGGGTCGAGCCGTCGCAGCTTCACGCGGAGTACCTCTGGGCCGCAGGCGATCCGGCGCGCGCCCTCGTCGACCTCGCGAAGGATCGCGGCGCTGGCCTGATTGTCATCGGCAGCCATCACCACGGGTTCTTCGGGCGGCTCTTCGGCCTCGACGTCGGCGATGACCTGAAGAAGCACGCCGGCTGCGACGTCGTCGTCGTCGACTAACTGTCAGGGTCGAGCACGATCTTCCCCTGAACTCCTCCCGCCTCCAGCCGCGCGTGCGCCTCGGCCACGCGCGAGAGCGGGACAACCGAGTCGACGTACGAACGCACCTGGCCGCGCTCGGCGAGGCGCCCGAGCGCCTCGAGCTTCTCGCGGTCGGGCGGGTTGAAGACGAAGTGCACCGTCGCGTTCCTGTCCCAGAGTGGGAGCAGGTTCTGCGGCGTCGCGATGTCGACGATCGAGGCGAGACGGCCGAACTGGCGAAGAACGCTTCCGGCTCGCTCGATCGCATCGCCTCCGATCGTGTCGAGAACGAGATCCACGCCCTCTGACGTCTCGTCCCGGATCACGTCGACGTAGTCCTCCTGCGTGTAGTCGATCAGGCGGTCGACGTTGATCGAGCGCACGAAGTCTGCGCCTCGCGGGCTGCACGTCGCGAAGACCCGCGCCCCCGCCGCTCGGGCGATCTGCACGGCGAACGAGCCGACGCCTCCCGCCGCAGCGTGGATGAGGACGGTCTCGCCCGCGCGCAGCCCGCCGCGCACGACGAGGCACTCCCACGCCGTGCCACCCGCGCAGGGGATGCACGCAGCCTCCTCGTGCGAGATCCCGGCGGGCTTGCGCGCGACGATCGCCTCGTCGATCACCGCGTACTGCGCATAGCCACCGCCCTCGCCGAAGATCCGAGGCTGGGCGAAGACCTCGTCGCCCGGCTGAAAGTCCCGAGCCTCAGGCCCGATAGCCTCGACGACGCCGGACAGGTCGGAGCCGATCACGGCGGGGAGCTCGACCTCGTCCCGGTAGTCGCCCCGCCGTGTCTGGTAGTCGACCGGATTCACCGCGGCCGCTTTGATCCGGACGAGGAGCTGGCCGGGGCCTGGCTCGGGATCGGGGATCTCGACGGGCTCGAGCACCTCGCCGCCCCCGAAGCCCGTGAGGAGGACGGCCTTCATCTAGCCGCCGCGCTTCCTCACGTACGCCCGCCAGGTGAGAGCCCACCGGTCGGGGTCGTTCATCGTGTCCCCCTCCATCTTGTGGACGGTGCTGCGATGCGGGGCCGAGATGACGAGTTCCGGATCCGAGTAGGCCTCGTCGGAGATCTGGCGCAGGATCTCGGCGTACGTGTCGAGATCGGCCTTCGAGTACGACTCCGACGGCTCGAGCGTCATCGGCTCCTCGAT
>JBBQXH010000417.1:0-2208 GCA_038209835.1 Gaiellales bacterium
TATGCAGGTTCTCCCGACTATATGCTCAAGGAGCTTGAGTTGATGCCGCTCCACAAGGCGCCCCACGCCCACTGCGGCACCGCGGCCGACCTGGTGGCCGAGGTGGCTCCGTACATCACCAAGACCCGCAGCCAGCGCTGGAAGGAGCGCCTCACGCGCCTCGCCGGCCGACCAGTCCAGGGACAAAGGGTTTGTTGGAAAATTCAATTACGATTATAATGGTAAGTATCTCGCCGAATTCAGTTACCGCTACGATGGTTCATCCAAATTCCCGCCCGTCGTCGCCCGTTGTCGCCGCCCGCTCGCCCAGCTGCCGCGCGGGAGGATGCCGTTGCACGGCCCTCCCAACTTCGACTGCCGTTGCGGCATCTATGGCGTGGCAACGTCCGACCTGGCGCGTCCGTACTTGACGTCGCGAGCCGAACATGCCGGTCGGCCTGTCCAGCGCGTCTTCGGGCGCGTCCGTCTGTGGGGCCGCGCGGTCGAGGGGGAGTGGGGCTGGCGGGCGGCATTCGGCTACCCGGAGCACCTCTACGTTCCGAAGCACCGTCGGCTTGGCATGCCGTTTCGCGTCTCGGACGCGAGGATCGCGGAGGCGCTCTCGGTCTATGGCGTGCCCGTCGAGATCATTGAAGTCTGACCCCTCAAGTGAGGGACTTCCGCGGCCGATATCGAACCACGAAACGATGCGACAGGCGATCCTTCTCATTGCCTTCTCGATCGGCCTTCTCGGCCTCGGGTCTGCGCTCGCGGGTGCGACCGACACGGCGACGGAGACGACATCGCTCTCTGTCTCCGCGCCACGCGTCGATTTCGGCGAGCACGTTCAACTCGAGGGATCGGTCCAGCCGATCGCCGCGGGTCAGGAGGTCGTGATCGAACAACTCCAGGGAAGCCTGTGGGTGGAGCTCGCGCGCACGACCACGGACACTGCCGGATCGTTCGCCGTCGATCTCGCCCCGACCTCGAGCGGGAGCCTCAGGGCACGGCTCCTCGTGTCGGGCGTGAGCAGCGAGGCGGTTCCGCTCGACGTCATGCCGAGGGTCAGCGTCAAGCCCGCGAGCGGTCTCGCCTTCAGGGGCGTCAGGATCACCGCCAGAGTGGCCCCCTCCTCCTACACAGCTCGTGCCATCGTGCTCGTGAAACGTGACGGGAAGACCGTTGCCCGGCGAACGGCACGGGTTCACGGTGGCCGCCTCACGGCGACCGTCGTTCCGACGAGTATCGGGCGGCTCTTCGTCGAGATCAGGCTCCCGGCGGCGTCGGGGCTCTCGGAGACCACCGCGGGCGGGCGCCTGAACGCACGTGGCCGCGTGCTTGCAGCCGGTTCGACCGGGCGGGACGTGCGCGAGCTCACGAGCCGACTGGCCGCGCTGAAAGTCCACATTCCCGGCGTCTCATCGAGTTTCAGCTCAGCCCTGACGGACTCGGTCATCGCCTTCCAGAAAGCGTACGGTCTTCCCCGGACTGGCGTCGTGAGCGCAGGAACGTGGCGCAAGCTCGAGACCGCGAAGCTGCTGAGGCCGCGCTACAAGAGCCCCGCACTGCACATCGAGATCGACAAGACGCGCCAGATTCTGCTCGTTGTCCACGGCGGCTCGGTCAATGCGGTGCTCCCCGTTTCGACCGGGGCGACCGGGAATACGCCCGAGGGTCGCCACCAGATTCGCTGGAAGGCCCCCTCGACCACGACCTGGCTCGGCTCCGGCATCCTCTACCGCACGATGACCTTCTACGGGAACAGCTTCGCCATCCACGGCTGGTACTCGGTGCCCACCTATCCGGCGAGCCATGGCTGCGTCCGTATTCCGATCTGGACAGCCGACTGGCTCTACAACCAGTCGCCTGTCGGCGAGACCGTCTACGTCTATCACTGAGCTCGTGCGGTGAGGGCGGTCGTCCAGCGGGTCACGCGCGCCCGCGTGCGTGTGAACGGCGAGCTGGTGGGCGAAATCGAGCACGGTCTCTGCGTGCTCGTCGGTGTCGCCACGGGCGATACCGATGCCGACGCGAAGGCGCTCGCCCGCCGCGTCGCGCTCCTGCGGATCTTCGAGACCGCCGACGGGGAGTTTGGCCTGAGCGTGCTCGATACGGGCGGTGCAGCCCTCATCGTCAGCCAGTTCACGCTGATCGCCGATACGACGAAGGGAAACCGTCCGAGCTTCGGGGATGCGGCCCGCCCGGAGGATGCCGAGCCGGTCTACGCGG
>JBBQXH010000418.1:0-2181 GCA_038209835.1 Gaiellales bacterium
ACCGTCGCTGCACCACCGCGCGCGATAGCCTCGGACGACAGGTTGAACCACGTGTCGTGAACGTCGAGCTGCCCGCCGTATAGCACCAGCCCGCGCACCTTCTCGCCAACCGGCGGGCGGAAGGATTTTGAGTCCGACACCACCGGCCACAGCCACGCAAAGTAGAGCCCTGTCGGTACGAGCAGCGCTGCGATGCCCGCACCGATCCGTCGCCAATCGGCCACCCCTTTGCGCGCAAGCGCCATCCTCGCCAGCAGGAAGCCGCCGAGCGGCAGGGCGACGAAGATCGCGTACGTCGGGTGCACGACGGCGAGAACACCCGCCGCAGCAGCCATGGTGATCAGTCGGCTCCGCCCGCTACCACGGACGAACGAGAACACGAGCGCGAGGAGCGCGGGGACGATCAGGAGCCGTGCGGCCGATGCGGGCATCGCCGTCGACTCGAACGCGCCGATTCCGTCGCGCTGGAAGCCCACGAGCGCGGCCTGCGCAATCGCCGCGGCCACACCCCCCGCCCAGGAGACGAAGAGCGCCGCGCCTGCGGCATATGCGAGAACGAGGGCGAAGGGAGTCAGGATCGCCGAGAGATGCAGGACGACCAGGGCAGGGTCGACCCCGGCGAACCGGCCGATCAAAGCGAGTACGCCGTGCCAGAGCGGGAACGCATAGCCGGGATGTAGACCCCCGCTGCGAAATTCGTTCACGACATTCACCGAGTAGAGCGCCGGCATGTCGTCGAGCTTCCGGACACGGGCGAGGTGGAAGAGCGCATCCCCGCCGACGACGGTCGAGGCCCACCAGACGACGCCGCAGAGAACGAGACCCCCGGCCGCGACGGCGGCCACTGGCCAGAGATCACGGCGTTCGAGGGGTGCGGGAGCGGCGCGCATTACTCCGACGAGACCTCCGACCGAGATCACCCCGACCACGATGACGGTCAGGGACAGTGAGCCGCCGGAGGCGAACGTCAGCGTCAGCGCAGCGAAGACCGCCACAAGGCTCCAGGCAAGTGAGCCGGCCAGCACGAGGCCGAGTCGCCTTGGCCAGTCGAGCGCGCGCAGCACGAGCACACCGGGGAGGAGGAGCACACAGGCGGATGCCGCGGCAAGACGAAGACCAAGCCCCGCACCGACGTCGGGAAGGAGCCGCGAGATCCCGAGGGCAACGGGCGCGATCGCCACGAGGGCAAGGAAGCGCAGGGGGACATGCCCGGACGTAAGCCGGAGCCCCGGTCTGACCCGCTCCGTTACCGAAGCCACGCGAGGGCTTCCTCCGCCCGGATGGAGATCATCGGGCCGGCTCGGTTCTTGACTCGCGACGTGGGAGTCGGGTTCACCTGAAGGATTGTAGGAGCCGGGCTGGCGGGTCAGATCTTCGCAGGCTTCGCTAAAAGACTCACGTCCTGCGCTCGGCGCGCACGAGTGCCGGACGGGCGCTACGCCAGAGCAGAATCGCACCGCCCGGGATGCAGCTCGCGATGGCGACGGCATAGAAGAGGAAGCCCGTCGCGAAAGCGGCATCTGCGCCGACTCCGAACCGTCCGAGGAATGCGACGAAGAACGCCTCGCGGACACCCAGGCCGTTGATCGTGAACGGGATCAGCATCACGAGGAAGAGCAGCGGACCGAGGATCACGTAGACGAGCGGCGAGACGTCAACCCCGACGGCCAGCCCGCAAAGCCAGATGGACACGGTTCGACCGAACTGCATCACGATCGTGACGACGAGCACAAGAATGAGGGCGCGCGGTTGCGAGCGGTATCCATGCATCGCGTGATAGACCGCCCGGCCTGCCCGCTCCAGCCTGAGCTTTGACGCGAACGGAGCGAAGGCACGCAGAACCACCGCGGCTCGTTTCGAGAAGAGAAGCACGAATCCGGCTGCGACGAGCGCCAGAAAGATCGCCTCGATCGCGACGAGATACTCGATCCCGTCGTACCGTCCGATCGAGACGACGAGGCCGATCGCGACCATGACGAGGGTGCCCGCCGCCCCGATGACACGCTCCATGATGACCGCACCGGCCACCTCGCCTTTGTGATCGGGCCGCCGACGTGAATGCTCGATGATTCTGGCCGCATCCCCGCCGACTCCGGTTGGGAGGATCTGCCCGGCGGCGTTGCCGATGAAGTAGAGCTTCGTCAACCACCCGAGCGGCTCGCGTATCCCCTTCGCCGCAAG
>JBBQXH010000419.1:0-2133 GCA_038209835.1 Gaiellales bacterium
ACGCTCGCCTTCGTTCGCTATCCACTCGTCGACGGATCGGGACACGTGACGATCGCGACGGTGCGCCCGCCGACCATCCTCGCCGACGTCGCGGTTGCCGTTCATCCCGGCGATCCACGCTACGCAGACCTGGTCGGGCGCGAGGTCGTCGTCCCGCTCGTCGATCGCGCTGTTCCGATCATCGCCGACGAGCGCGTCGAGCCCGAGTTCGGCACCGGGGCGCTCAAGATCACGCCAGGCCACGATGCCGTCGACTTCGAGATCGGGCGCGAGCACGGGCTTCCCGAGCCGATGGTGATCGGGCTCGACGGGCGGATGAACGAGACGGCGGGACGGTTCGCCGGTCTGAGCCAGGAGGAGGCCGACCGGGTGATCCGCGAGGAACTCGCGCGCGACGGACTGCTCGAGAAGGAGGAGCCCTACCGCCACTCGGTCGGCCACTGCGAGCGGTGCGGCACCCGTGTCGAGCCACTGATCTCGCTGCAGTGGTTCTGCGAGATGGGGGAGCTCGCGGCGCCGGCCATCGAGGTCGTCGAGCAGGGCCGCGTTCGGTTCCATCCCCCGCAGCAGGGCGAGGTGTATCTCAACTGGATGCGCTCCATCCGTCCCTGGTGCGTCTCGCGCCAGCTCTGGTGGGGTCATCGTATTCCGGTCTGGTACTGCGATTGCGGAGCACTCACGGTGCGCGACGAGACTCCCGACCGTTGCGCCGAGTGCGGCAATCCAGACATCCGCCGCGAGGAAGATGTCCTCGACACCTGGTTCTCGTCGGCGCTCTGGCCGTTCGCGACGCTCGGTTGGCCCGACGACACGCCCGACCTGCGCACGTTCTATCCCGGGAACGCCAACTCGACAGCTCGGGAGATCATCTTCCTCTGGGTCGCGCGGATGATCATGGCCGGGCTCGAGCTCGTCGGGGAAGTCCCCTTCGAGGACGTGATCATCCATTCGACCGTGCTGGCTCCCGACGGGCGGCGCATGTCGAAGAGTCTTGGAAATGGGATCGATCCACTCGATGTGATCGACGCCCAGGGCGCTGACGCGACCCGCTACGGGCTCTGCAAGATGTCGTCGACGCAGGATGTGCGGTTCTCGATCGGGGCGATCGAGGAGGGTCGGCGCCTCGCGAACAAGCTCTGGAACGTGTCCCGGCTCATCCTCGCCAACGCGGAGTCGGTCGAGCCGGCGTCGAAGTCTCGCGAGCCGATCGAGGCGTGGATCTTGCAGCGGATCGACGAGTCGCGGGCCGAGATCGACGATCTCATCGGGCGGTTCCAGTTCTCCGCCGCGAGCGAGCTCCTCTATCACCTGACCTTCGACGACTTCTGCGACTGGTACGCGGAGGCGATCAAGCCACGCCTGTACGAGAGGGATGCCGACGCGCTTGCCACTGCGGTCTACGCGCTCGAGCGCCTGGTCGCGCTTCTCCATCCGGTGATGCCGCACGTCACCGAGGAGATCTGGTCTTACCTGCCGGACCGAGCCAGCCGTCTGATCGTCTCGTCGTGGCCGAGTGCCGACCATGCCGTGCCGGTCGTGGGCCTCCAGATGGAGCTCGTGAAGTCGGCCGCCGCCACCTTCCGTCGCAGCGGCGTCCGCCTCGAGCTCTCGCCCGAAGAGAACCGAGTCTTTGAGGCGGTCGTACGGCCCGATCGCGTCAAGGTGAACGGCGATGCCGAAGTCGAGCGGGCGAGGCTCGCGAAGGAGATCGCACGCGCGGAGGGGATGCTCGGCAACGAGCGGTTCGTCTCCCGCGCACCTGCGGAGGTGGTCGATGCAGAGCGCGAGAAGCTCGCCCGCTACCGCCGCGAGCTCGATGCCCTCGGCGCCTGACACGGAGACGGCCTGGATCGAGTCGCTCGACCCGTGGCCGCGGGACGGCTTCGGGCTGGACCGGATGCGGGCATTGCTGCGCGCGCTCGGCGACCCGCAGCTCGCCTACCCTTCGATCCACGTCGTGGGCACGAACGGCAAGGGATCGACGACCAGGACGATCGAGGAGACGCTTCAGCAAGCGGGCCTCGTCGCCGGCGGGTACTACTCGCCGCACGTGACCGGTTGGGCAGAGCGGATCCGCGTCGCCGGCGAGGAAGCGGACTTCGAGGCCGCCGTCCAGCGTGTTCGTCCGGACGC
>JBBQXH010000420.1:0-2126 GCA_038209835.1 Gaiellales bacterium
GATCGCCTTCGGCTTTCTGCTCGCCTACATCGTGTGCCTCATCGTGATCCAGATCCGCAACGACTGGTCGCGCGTCTTCATCGGCGTGAACCTCGCCTACCTCGTCGTCCTCGTCGCCTACGTCGTGATCCTCTTCGGCGGGCCGGGCCTCGAGGAGAAGGACGGCTTCGAGTTCCAGGTCGCCGCCCAGAAGGTCATCGTCTACACGTCGATTCTCAACCTGGCGCTGCAGGCTATCCCGTTCTGGCGGAATCGGAAGCGCCGTTAACGGCCGGATGGAGACAGGATGCAACTCGTCCGAAGGCTGTCCTCGCGTTACGAAGTAGGTACGGCCTTTGCTGAAAGCGCAGGCGCCTTCGCACGTCGCTTGAGTAGCACGAGCGACGTCGCCGGGAAGATGATCACCGAGAGGAGGCCGGCCGCGACGAACGCTGCCGCCGTACCCTCGGAGACTACTCCGAGATCGACACCGATGGTCGTTGCGACGACGATGAACGAGACGGACGTCGCGTGGAGAAGCGCCCCCGGTAGCACCCTGTCGCCGCCGATCAGCTTCCGGTAGAGGAGCGTGGGGAGGCCCCGAGCGAGCAGCAGGGCGGCGAGGAAGATCGGCACCATCGCGAGGGCTGATCCGCTCGCGAAGAGCGCTGCGCCGTCGAATCGCAGGCCACTCGCAACCCAGAAGAACGGGATGAAGACGCCGAAGCCGACGGCCTCGAGCTTGTGGTGGAAGCCGCCATGGGTCATCGCCTTGTCCTTGTCGGTCAGCTTCAGGATCGCGCCGGCGAGGAAGGCGCCGAGGATCGCCTCGAGCCCGAGCGTGCTCGCCGCGACGACGAAGATCGCCATCAGCAGGAAGGCCCCACGCACCCGGATCTGGGCGCTCGTGTCCATCAGGCGGAAGAGCGCCGCGGAGACCCGGTGGACGTGCTCGAAGCCGACGATCACGAGCCCGACGACCAGGACGAGGAGCAGGAAGCCGCCGAAGAGGAGGAAGCGGCTGCCGAGACCGCCCTCGGACTCGCCGAAGAAGAGGGAGAGGAGAACGACCGTTGCGACCTCGGCGATCGAGGCGCTCGCGATCACGACCTTGCCGAACGACGTGCTCGAGACACCGGCATCGAGCAGGATCGGGATGATGACGCCGAGCCCTGTCGCGGACAGGACGATGGCGATCAGGAACGGCGCGTCGATCAGGCCCGCCGCGTTCAGGCCGTACCCGATCGCGAGCGCGATCCCAAACGAGGCGACCCAGCCGATCACGGTCAGCTTCAGCACCCGGCCACGGAGGTTGTCGAAGTCGATCTCGAGCCCGGCGATCAGAAGGAGGAAGGCGACCCCGAGGAGAGCCATCACCTGCACGGGCGCGTCGACCTCGGCCCAGCCGAGCACCTGCGGCCCGATCACGATGCCGACGATCAGTTCGACGACGAGCGACGGGACGCGGAGCCTCGGGACGAGGCCGAGAACGAGGGGAGTCCCGAACGCGACGGCCGCGACGATGGCCAGATTCTCGAACGAGACGGCGGGCATGCGTGTACGTCTCGGCGCTGCCCCGGTCGTTACGTGCGGCGGCGATCGTAACGTTCCAACTCCCCTTCGGACTGAGCCGCGTGAGCAACGTCTGGAGGTTCCCAATGGCGACCAGCGACATCGACGCCCTCAGCGTCAACACGATCCGCACGCTCTGCATCGACGCCGTCCAGCAGGCGAACTCGGGCCACCCGGGGACGCCGATGGCGATGGCGCCGGTCGTGTACGAGCTGTGGCAGAACCATCTTCGGTTCGACCCGGACGATCCGATCTGGCCGAACCGCGACCGGTTCGTGCTCTCGGCCGGACACGCATCGACGCTCCTCTACTCGATCCTGCACCTGACCGGCGTGAAGGCGGTCAACCCGTCCTACGAGACGCTCGGCGAGCCCTCGGTGCCGCTCGACGACCTGAAGCGCTTTCGCCAGCTCGACTCGCGGTGCCCCGGGCATCCCGAGTATCGCTGGACGTCGGGGATCGAGACGACGACGGGGCCGCTCGGCGCCGGCGTCGCGACCTCGGTCGGGATGGCGATCGCGGCGAAGTGGCAGGCCGCGACCTTCAACCGCCCGGACTTCCCGCTCTTCGACTAC
>JBBQXH010000421.1:0-2097 GCA_038209835.1 Gaiellales bacterium
GTTCGCATCACGTGATGGGCTTCGCGGAGCCGCTTGATCTGGCCGCCGGTCTTCCAGTCGACGTGGTATTGCTCGAGCATGGCGATGTTGCCGATCGAATAGACGATGTCGGCGCGCCCGTTCGAGAGCTCGTCGAGCGTCGCGATCTGGTGCGCGAGGATCGTCGGATCCTTCAGGATCACGTGCGTGACGCACGGGCCCATCCGGATGCGGCTGGTGCGTGCGGACGCCGCCGCGAAGATCTGCCAGCAGTCCTTGTGGTAGGTCTCGTCCGCGCCGTAGGCCCCGAAGAACCCGAGGTCGTCGGCGAGCGCGATCGTGTCCAGAAGCTCCTGGACGGGATGATCGGGGAGCGTGGCGTAGCTGAACTTCATCCGGATCCTCCAGGATCGTCGATCGGAACATGACAGTCGTTCGACCGCTTGCGCATCAGTAGGTCTTCGCGGTCAGGGCGCCGTCGACGAGGATCGCCGCGCCCTCTCCCGCCAGCAGGCGCAGGGTCTCTCGGCCGAGCCCCTTCGACGTTCCGGTGACGATACCCGCCTTGCCCGCGAGCCTCACTCGCCCTCGGCCTCGATCTCCTCGACGAGCTCCTCGCCCGAGAGCACGGAGTCCGCGAAGTGGTCGTGCATCCACGCGAGGTGCTCCAAGCGGCTGTCGACCATGCGGTGGAAGTCCCACTCAGGGATCGCCTGCTGGCGGACGTGCTCCTGCATCAGCGCCGGATCCACCTCGTAGATGTGCTCGTAGCGGCTGACGACGCCGTCCGTGACCGGGTGCGCCTCGGGCGGCTTCTGTGCAGAGAGCCTGAAGCCGAGCATCAGTCCTCACCCTCCCCGTCCTCGTAGGCCTGGTCGAGCAGGTACTTCCCAGGATTCATGATGTTGTTCGGATCGAGCGTGCGCTTGATCTTCTTCATCACATCGAAGCCGCCACCGAGCTCGAGCGGAACGAGGTCGACCTCGCCTTCGCGGCACGAGCCGTGGCACGCGGTCATCGACCCGCCATGCTCGATCGAGACGCGGGCGATCTCCCGCTTCGCCTCGACCCAGGCCTCCCACATCGGCTCGTCCCACTTCTGCTCCCAGATGCCGACATCGATTTCCGTCAGGTAGTCGCCACCCGGCCGGAAAGCGCCGTTCGTGTACGAGAACATCCCCCAGTCGTCGAAGGCGTCGAAGCGCTCGCGCAGCCCGTCGACGATCCTGTGCCACTTCTCGCGGACGGCCGGAAGCTGCGAGTAGTTGATCGCCGCGTCCTCACAGTGCCAGCTCATCAGCGCGACCTGACCGTCCCGGGTGCGCCCGTGCACCGGGGTCGCATACCTGTCGTGACGCGACGCCCAGTCGCCCTGGGAGATCTCGTCACCGGCGTACGTCGAGCCATTCGCCTTGGCGATTCGCATGATCTGCTTGGCTCCGGCGCGAACCTCGTCCTTCTGGCCGTACATGGCGACGGCGACGATGCTCTTCACTGAGCCTGGGGACGGAATCCACGCCTCGTCGTCGCGCCGGAGGTAGGCGAGCTTCCACTCGTCGAAGAGGACGACACCGGCGAGCGTGGCGAGCCCGGATCGGGCGAAATCGCCGGTCGCCTTCCAGCCGTCCATGTACGACGGATAGGAGAAGAACGCGGCGAACTCCGACTCGGGCCGCGGTACGAGCTCGAGCGTCGCCTCGGTGACGATCCCGAGCGTGCCCTGATGACCCATGAAGAGCTGCTTCAGGGAGTAGCCCGACGACGACTTCCTGATCTTCTTACCGCCCCCTTCGCCGACGCGAATGATCTCCCCTGTCGGCAGCACCATCTCGAAGCTGATCACGAGATCGCGGGTATGACCGTAGCGGCCGCCGATCAGGCTCCAGCCGCTCGTCCCGATGCGCCCACCGACGAGCGAGCACGGGTAGGAGGCTGGGTCGTCGGGGTAGATGTAGCCGAGGGGTTGCAGTTCCTGCGAGAGCTTCATCATGTTGATCCCCGGCTGCACCGTGACCGTTCTGTCCTCGACGTCGATCTCGACGATCTTGTTCATCAGCTTGATGTCGACGAGGATCCCGTGACGGAGCGGCACCGCGCCGTCTGTCAGGCCGGTGCCCC
>JBBQXH010000422.1:0-2077 GCA_038209835.1 Gaiellales bacterium
GCGAAAGCATCGTGGGGCTCGACCCGCACGTGATCGCAGGCAGGGGCGTAGCCCGCACGTTCCAGACGCTCCAGCTCTTCCTCAACATGACGGTGAAGGAGAACGTCATGGCCGCTGCGTACGGGCGGACGCGGGCCGGAGCGTTCCGGTCGATCCTACGGACACCGTTCCAGCGGCGGGAGGAGCGGGAGATCGCACAACTCGCCGAGGAGCAGCTTGCGTTCTTCGGGACGCGTCTCGTCGGCTACCGCTGGGAGCAGCCGGCCTACAGCCTCTCCTACGCGAATAGGCGGCGCCTCGAGATCGCACGGGCGATGGCGACTGGGGCGCGGCTTCTGTTGCTCGACGAGCCGGCCGCCGGGATGAATCCGGCCGAGACCCACGAGATCACTGGGCTCGTCGCCCGGCTTCGAGACGAGAAAGGTCTGACGATCCTCGTGATCGAGCACGACATGCATGTCGTCGAGGGCATTTCGGATCGCGTCGTCGCGCTGGACTATGGACAGAGGATCGCGGAGGGGACGTTTGCCGAGGTCGCGACCAACCCGAGGGTCATCGAGGCCTACCTCGGACACGGCGCATCGAAGACGAAGTGACAGCAATGCTGCTCAGCCTCTCCTCGATCACCACGTACTACGGCCAGATCCGGATTCTCGACGACGTCTCGCTCGGGGTCGCAGAGGGTGAGTTCGTCAGCCTCCTCGGTGGCAACGCCTCCGGGAAGTCGACGACACTCAAGACGATCCTCGGCATCGTCACGCCGAAGAGTGGACGAGTCGAGTTCGCAGGCGAGGACGTCACCGGGCGGTCGACGAGCTACCGGATCGGACGCGGGATGGCCATCGTCCCGGAAAACCGGCGTGTGTTCGGGCCCATGACAGTGCTCGAGAATCTCGAGCTCGGGGCGTACCTTCGCAAGGACTCCACTCGGGAGGATCTCGAACGTATCTACGAGCTCTTCCCGAAGCTCCACGAACGCCGCTCGCAGCTCGCCGGAACGCTCTCCGGTGGCGAGCAGCAGATGCTGGCGATGGGTCGGGCGCTGATGTCACGCCCACGACTCCTGCTCATGGACGAACCGTCGATGGGGCTCGCCCCGCTGCTCGTCGAGCAGAACTTCGAGATCATCAAGCAGATCCACGAGACCGGAGTCTCGATCCTCGTGGTCGAGCAGAACGCGAACATGGCGCTGTCCGTGGCCGACCGGGGCTACGTGCTGCAGACTGGCCGCATCGTGCTTGCGGATCGCGCCGACGCCCTGCTCGCGAACGACGACCTGAAGAAGGCGTACCTTGGCCGCTGAAACGAGCCCTGGCGCGGCGCTGCCCGAGCGTATCCGCCACAGGTTCCCGATTTTCGAGCGGCTGGTCTACGTCAACAGCTGCTCTCAGGGGGCCCTTTCGGACACCGTTCGCGCCGCGTACGCGGGCTATCTCGACGACTGGGACGAGCGCGGCGCACCCTGGGAGTACTGGGTCGAGAAGGCCGAAGAGGCGCGGAGCAGCTTCGCCCGGCTCGTGAACGCCCAGCCGGACGAGGTGGCCGTCATGACCTCCGTCTCGGCCGGCGTAAGCGCACTCCTCTCCGGCCTTCGGTTCGACGACGGGCGCGACACCATCGTCGTCTCGGACTTCTAGTTCCCGACGGTCGGCCAGATCGCACACGCACAGGAACTGCGAGGCCGCCGCATCGTCCATGTGCCGGCCGCGCCGGATTCGACGATCCCGCTCGACCGTTTCGCGGCCGCGATCGACGGACGAACGGCGCTCGTCGCGATCACCGCGATCTGTTACCGCAACGGCAGCCGCCTCGGCCTGAACGAGGTGATCGACCTCGCGCACGAGCGCGGAGCGCTCGTCCTCGTCGACGCCTACCAGGCCGCGGGGGCGGTCCCCATCGACGTCCACGCCCTCGATGCGGACTTCCTTGCCGCGGGCGTCCTCAAGTACCTGCTCGGTTCCGCAGGCCTCGCCTTCCTCTACTGCCGCCGGGAGCTGGTCGAGCAGATCTTCCCGACGGCGACCGGTTGGTTCGCCGACAAAGCCATCTTCGAGATGGACATCCACGACTACTCGCC
>JBBQXH010000423.1:0-2037 GCA_038209835.1 Gaiellales bacterium
GATCGCGACCCGTTGCTTGAGACCGCCGGAGAGCGATGCCGGGCGCACCGAGAGATAGCGGTCGTCGAGCCGCACCGAGCGTGTTAGCTCGACGAGGCGCTCGTCGCGTTCCTTGCCCCGCAGGCCGCCGAGGCGCGTCAGCGCACGGCCGACGATCCGGCGAACCGTGTGACGCTGGTTGAGCGCCGAGTCGGGGTTCTGGAAGACGATCTGAATCGCCCGAATCTCGTTCCGCGAGCGCTTTCCGATCGTCGAGCCCAGCGGCTTGCCTGTGAGCTCGAGCGTCGAGTTTTCGTCGGGCGCAATGATTCCGAGCAGCACGCGGGCGAACGTCGTCTTGCCGCTCCCCGACTCGCCGACGAGGCCGAGCGTCTCGCCCGGCCAGACGTCGACGGACACGTCGGAGAGCGCGTGGATCCGGTGGCCGGCCTGTTTGAAGGTCTTGGACATCGCTTCCGCGTGGATGATCGGGACGGCCGCCCTGTCCATCGGCGTTGGCTCGCCGAGCTCGGTCGGGATGACGCGAGGGATCGACTGGGCCCGTTCGTGGTAGAAGCAGCGCGTCGATCGGTTTCCGAGGTCGACCACAGGCGGCTCCTCGGTACGGCACCGGTCGTCGGCGAGCGCGCATCGGTCGGCGTAGACGCAGCCCGGGAGCTCCGCGCCGGGAGACGGAAGGAAGCCGGGTATCGTGTCGAGTCGCCCGTGATCCTTCCGCTGCCCGCCGCGGGGGATGCAGCGGAGGAGGCCGACGGTGTAGGGGTGCTGAGGATCGTCGAAGAGCGCTCGGGCAGGGCCCTCCTCGACAAGCTTCCCTGCGTAGAGCACACCGACGCGGTCGCACATCTTGGCGATCACGCCGAGGTTGTGCGAGATGAAGAGGACGCTCGTGCCGAACTCCTGGCGGAGGTTCAGGACGAGCTCGAGCACCTCGGCCTCCACGGTCGCGTCGAGGCCGGTCGTCGGCTCGTCGAGGATGAGGAGCGTCGGATCCTTCGCCAGCGCCATGGCGATCACGACCCGTTGCTGCATGCCGCCCGACAGCTGGTGCGGGTAGCGCTGCATCACCGAGGAGGGGTCGGCGATCTGCACCTTGCGGAGCATCTCCTCGCTGCGCGTGGTCGCCTCGTCACCGCTTGCGCCCACGATGACGTAGGCCTCGGCGATCTGCTTCCCCACCCGGATCGACGGATTCAACGCCCGGCTTGGATCCTGGTAGACCATCGAGGCGCTCTTCGAACGGAGGTCACGCACATCGGCTGCGCTCATCGCGAGCACGTCGCGGCCCGCCACACTGATCTGTCCCTGGCGGACACGGCCGTTTCGCGCGAGGTAACCGACGATCGCGAACGCGGCCGTCGACTTGCCGCAGCCCGATTCGCCGACGAGCCCGTAGCTCTCGCCCTGCCTGACGTTGAACGTGAGCCCGCGCAAGACCTGACGGTCGTGACCGCGGATCCGATAGGCGACGTCGAGGTCGACGACGTCGAGGGCGTTGCCGGTGAGCTGCGCGCTCATCGGTCGATTACCGCCTGGATTCCGTCGGCGACGAGGTTCACGGCGACGGCGAGCGTCGCGATCGCGAGTGCCGGGAAGAGGGTCGGCCACCAGATGTTCCCGGAGATGAGACCGTAGTTCTCGGCGATCTGCAAGCCCCAGTCGGGCGAGGGCGCCTGGATGCCGAAGCCGAGGAACGAGAGCGTCGCGACGGCGAAGATGGCGTAGCCGAGACGGACGGTGAACTCGACGATGATCGGCGGAAGCACGTTCGGGAGGATCTCGAAGAAGAGGACGTGCGGCGCGCGCTCCCCGCGAAGCCGGGCCGCGGCGACGTAGTCGAGCTCGCGCTCGCTCAGAACCGTCGATCGGACCGTGCGCGCGATGATCGGCGCGAAGACGACGCCGATCACCACGATGACAGTCCAGCTCGACGGCCCGAGCGCCGTGATCACGAGGATCGCGAGCACGACGAGCGGGATTGCGAGGACAGCGTCGATGAGCCGAGACAGCGTCTCGTCGATGTAGCCGCGGAAGTAG
>JBBQXH010000424.1:0-2032 GCA_038209835.1 Gaiellales bacterium
GGCGGATCGCCGAGGCGTGCGAGCCAGAGTTCGTTCCAGAGGCCGTTATGCCCCCGGGTGACGGCAGCGAGCGTTCCCCGCGGCGCCGCCCAAAGGTCGCACGCCGTCCGCGGCCCCTCCCGACCGAGGCTCGCATCCGCCAGCCCAACGGCCTCGAGCCTGCAGGTCTCGCCCGCAGCGACGGTCAGCGTGCCGTCGAGAACGCCTGGCTGTGGGACGGACGGTCCGACGAGCTCCGGTTTCGGCGCGGCGATGGGCCGCGCGGCCTCGTCGTCGCTGCCCCGCAGGGCGTCGATCCCGACGGCCACCGCGATCGCCACGACACCGAGGAGCGCGAGCCGACCGCCCCAGAGCCGTAGCAGCCCGCGCCAGGTGCGTTCATCGGCGGCCAAGCGCCGCGTCTGCCTTCCCCTTCAGGTCGTCGACGATCGCAGGATCGCGGAGAGTCGTCGTGTCGCCGAGGTCCTGTCCCTCTGCGATGTTCTTCAGCAGACGCCGCATGATCTTCCCGGAGCGGGTCTTCGGCAGGTCGTCGCCGAAGAGGACAGCGGCAGGTCGCGCGATCTTGCCGATCTTGTCCGCGACGTAGTCCCGCAGCTCGGCGGCGAGCTCGTCGGAGGCGCCGAAGCCGCGCTTCAGGAGGACGAAGCAGACGATGCGCTGACCCCGGTCCGGGTCGAACGCGCCCGTTGCCGCAGCCTCGGCGACGGCAGGATGCTCGACGAGCGTCGACTCGATCTCGGTGGTCGAAAGACGGTGACCGGCAACGTTGATGACGTCGTCGATCCGTCCCATCAGCCAGAAGTAGCCATCCTCGTCCTGCTTGGCTCCGTCGCCGGTGACGTAGACCTCTGGGCCGTACTTCGAGAAGTACGTGTCGACGTAGCGCTCGTCGTCGCCGAAGAGCGTCCTGAACATCCCGGGCCACGGGTGCTTGATGACCAGGAAGCCTCCCTCGCCACGTTTCACCGGGTCGCCGTTCTCGTCGACGATCTCTGCCTTGATTCCCGGGAACGGGACCGTCGCCGACCCCGGTTTGGTCGTGATGACGCCCGGGAGCGGTGTGATGAGGATGCCGCCGTTCTCCGTCTGCCACCACGTGTCGACGATAGGGCAGCGCTCCCCGCCGATCACCTTCCAGTACCAGACCCACGCCTCGGGGTTGATCGGCTCACCGACCGTGCCAAGCAGGCGGAGCGAGGAGAGGTCGTGCCGGCCGGGATACTCCGCGCCCATCTTCACGAACGAGCGGATGAGCGTCGGCGCCGTGTAGTAGGAGTTGACGCGATAGCGCTCGACGATCTGCCAATGTCGATCCCAGTCGGGGTACGACGGGTCTCCCTCGTAGAGCACGCTCGTCGTGCCGTTGCTGAGGGGGCCGTAGACGATGTAGGAGTGGCCGGTGATCCAGCCGACGTCGGCGGCACACCACCAGATCGAGTCGTCGTGGATGTCGAAGATCCACTTGTGGGTGACCGACGCGTGCAGCAGATAGCCGGCCGTCGTGTGGAGCACCCCCTTCGGCTTCGCGGTCGATCCCGAGGTGTGGAGCAGGAAGAGGGTGTCCTCCGCGTTCATCCGGTCCGGCTCGCAGGTGTCCGGGACGTCCGCACAGAGGTCGTGCCACCACACGTCGTGGGTCTCCCACGGGACGGGATTGCCCGTCCTGCGAAACACGACGACGGTTCGGATGTCCGGCGCCTGGGCGGCCGCCATGTCCGCGTTCGACTTCAGCTCGACCGCGCCGCCCTTCCGCCAGCCCTCGTCCTGCGTGATGAGGACCGCCGCGCCGGAGTCCCGCAGGCGCTCCGAGAGCGACTCCGCCGAGAAGCCGCCGAAAACGACGATGTGCGGGGCGCCGATCCGTGCGCACGCGAGCATGGCGACGGCGAGCTCGGGGATCATCCCCATGTAGATGCCGACCCGGTCGCCTTTCTTCACTCCCAGCTTCTTCAGGCCGTTCGCAAGCCTGCAGACGTCGCGCAGGAGCTCCTCGTACGTCACGTCCCGCGTCTCGCCCGGAGGCTCACCG
>JBBQXH010000425.1:0-2024 GCA_038209835.1 Gaiellales bacterium
CGGCCGGCCGCCGCTTCGGATGTCGCCCCGAGCGATCCGTGCATGAAGTGGCAGGCCGGATACGGCTTGTACGCGATGCGTGGCGTCTCCCAGCGCGACCCGAGATCGGCGAGTTGTGCCTCGATGTCGATCTCGCCCTTCTCGGCCGAGAGGAAGGCGTGGTAGAGGCCGAACTTGCCCTCGATGATGGAGGGGGGACCCTCGGCGCCGTACGCGGCGAGCCGCGCCGCGATCAGCGCGCCGTGCGCTGCCCAGGCGGGGTGGAGCGGCTTCGTCGCCGTCCCGTCCTCGAGGTAGGCGAAGACGCCCGAGGCCATCGAGCCGACGAGGCCGAATGCGCTCGCCGCCGTCGTGGCATCGAGCCCGCCGAGCCGCGCCGCGGCGCTCGTCGCTCCGAAGATCCCGCAGATCGCTGTCGGGTGGAAGCCGCGCTTGTGGAACTGGCTCGAGGCGGCCATCCCAAGGCGCGTTATGACCTCGTTTGCGCCGACGATCGCGGTCAGCACGTCGCGCCCGGTAGATCCCAGCGCCTCACCGGCCGCGAGGGCGGCGGGACAGGTCACCGTCGAGACGTGGCTGACGGAGTCGGAGTGGGTGTCGTCGAAGTCGAGGCCGTGGCAGAGCATCGCGTTGGCGAAGGCCGCGTTCGGGGCCGGCAGCCCGCCGTCGAGCCCGATCACCGTCGCCTGGCCCTCGCCGCCGAGCTCGGCCATGGTCGAGCGTCCCTCCGTTGCGACCCCGAGGGCGTGCGCCGCCAGGCCGCAGCCGAGCGTGTCGAGCAGATGGAGCTTCGCCGCCTCGAGCACGTCCTCGGGGATGTCGTCGAACGCGAGATCGGTCGTCCACTCGGTGAACCGTTCTGCTGCCGTCGCCATGTCAGACCGTCCAGTCGTCGTCGGTTGCCGGGAACATGTCCGTCACCTCCGGGGCGTCGCGCTTGTAGACCATGAACGTCCGCTTGAACTCGATGACCACCTCGTGCCGCTGGTTGATGCCGCGGCAGCGCATCGAGACGATCCCCACGTTCGGGGTCGACTTCGACTCGCGCTTGTCGGTGATCTCGCTCTCGGCCCAGAGTGTGTCGCCGACGAAGACCGGCTTCGGCAGCTTGATGTCGGTCCAGGAGAGGTTCGCCGTGGCGTTCTCGCTCGTGTCGGGAACGGTCATGCCCGTGATGAGAGCCAGCGTGAACGCCGAGTTGACGAGCGGCTGCTTGAAACGGGTGCCCTCGGTGTAGGGCGTGTTGAAGTGCATCTGGTTCGTGTTCAGCGTCAGGAGCGTGAACCAGATGTTGTCCGTCTCGGTGATCGTGCGGCCGAGACGGCTCTGGTAGAGGTCGCCGATGTCGAAGTCCTCGTAGAAGCGGCCGCGCCAGATCTTCGGCGCCGCTTCGATCCCTGTCACATCCGTCATTCCGTCTCCTTCTCCAGCAGTCTTCGAGCCCGCACGACGACGGGCAGGTCGATCATCTCGCCGTCCAGGGCGATGGCGCCCCGACCGTCCTTCACGCCTTCCTCGTAGGCAACGACGACGCGTCGCGCCCACTCGAGCTGCCCCTCGTCGGGCGCGAACACGCGGTTCACGACTCCAACCTGAGCGGGATGGACGCAGCTCTTCCCGCCCATCCCGAGCGAGCGGGCGAGCAGCGACTCTGCCTCGAGCCCCTCGTCATCGCGCGTTTCGAGGTGGACGACGTCGATCGGCGCGCGGATTCCGGCCGCTGCCGAGTCGACGACGAGCGACGAGCGCGCGAAGAGAATCTCGAGGCCGTCGTCCCGCGGTTCGAGCCGCAGCTCGGCGCCGAGATCGGCCGCGCCCAGCATGAGGACCGCGACCCGCGGCCGCGATGCAGTCTCGAACGCGAGGCGGAGCCCGAGTGCCGTCTCGACGATCGCGATCAGCGGCGGGCCCGCCGAGCCGAGCGCGTCGACCGATTCGGGCGTCGCCTTTGGGAGCACGATTGCATCCAGGTCGAGCGCCTCGATCGCGGCTGCATCGTCCTCCCAGAACTCTGTGTCGGTGCC
>JBBQXH010000426.1:0-2023 GCA_038209835.1 Gaiellales bacterium
GCGGCGGAGTGTCGGCCTCGGGAAGGTGGAGAGCGATCCCGTCATCCGACCAGATTGCGTTGACCTCGAGGCCGAGTGACTCGCGCAGGCGGTTCCCGAGGGCGAGCGCCCACGGTGCGTGGACGCGGCCGCCGAAGGGCGTGAGGATGCACATGCGCCAGTCGCCGATCTCGTCGCGGAAACGCTCGACGACGATCGTGCGATCCGACGGGAGCGCACCCGTCGCCTCCTCCTGCTCGCGGAGATAGGTGAGGAGGTTCGCCGCCGCCCGCCTGTCGAGCGAGTGGTCGGTCGTGAGCCGCGCAACGGCCTTCTCGTCGGGGAGTGCCACCAGCTCGCGCCCGGCCCGGCCGATCGCCTCGCCGAGCTCGTACGGCCGGCCGATCCCCTCACCCTTCCAGAACGGCACGGCACCGGGGATGCCGGGCGCATGCGAGACGAGGACGCGGTCGCGCGTGATCTCCTCGATCCGCCACGTCGTCGCCCCGAGCATGAACGTCTGTCCCTCGCGAGCCTCGTAGACCATCTCCTCGTCGAGCTCGCCCACACGGCCACCGCCGTCGGCGAGAAACACGCCGAAGAGACCCCGATCGGGGATCGTCCCGGCGTTCGTGATCGCAAGACGGCGGGCGCCACCGCGGCCCTTGAGGATGCCGTTGACGCGATCCCACGTGATCCGCGGACGAAGCTCTGAGAACTCCTCCGACGGGTAGCGCCCGGACAGCATGTCGAGCGTGTTCTCGAGCGCCACCCGGGAGAGGTCGCGGAAGTTCCAGGCGCCACGGACGAGCTCATGGAGATCGTCGACCGATATCTCCTCGTCGGCCGTGATCGCCACGATCTGCTGGGCGAGCACGTCGAGCGGGTTCTGCGGAATCTGCGTCTCCTCGATCGCCCCCTCTCGCATCCGCTGCGCCACGACCGCGGACTCGAGGAGGTCGGCCCGGAACTTGGGGAAGATCCGGCCCTTGGAGACCGCGTCGAGCGTATGGCCGGCACGGCCGACGCGCTGGAGACCGCGTGCTACGGATTTCGGCGACTCCACCTGGATGACGAGATCCACCGCGCCCATGTCGATTCCGAGCTCGAGCGAGGACGTCGCGACCAGGGCCGGGATCTCGCCCTTCTTCAGCAGCTCCTCGATCTCGACGCGCTGCTCTCGGGCCAACGAGCCATGGTGTGCGCGGGCAACCGGCTTCTCCGCCAGCTCGTTCAGCCGCAGCGCGAGGCGCTCAGAGAGTCGCCTGTTGTTGACGAAGATGATCGTCGAGCGGTGCGCTTCGACGAGCTCGAGAAGCGCCGGGTAGATCGATGGCCAGATCGAGCGCGATGAGGTCTCGACACCCGGGCCCATCTCGACGCCGTCGGCGAGCACGGGAGTCGAGAGCCCGGCGCTGCTCGGCAGCTCGCGCATGTCCTCGACCGGAACGACGACCTCGAGGTCGAGCTGCTTCGCGCGGCCTGCGTCCACGATCTCGATCGGGCGCCCGCCGGAGACGAAGCGAGCGATCTCCTCGAGCAGGCGCTGCGTGGCCGAGAGCCCGACGCGCTGGACGGGCTCGCCGGTGAGGCGGACGAGACGCTCGAGGCTCAGCGCCAGATGCGCACCGCGCTTCGTCCCGGCCATCGCGTGCACCTCGTCGACGATCAGGAACCGGACGCTCTCGAGGTTCTTGCGGGCCTGCGAGGTGAGCATGAGGAAGAGGGACTCGGGCGTCGTGATCAGGATCTCGGGCGGTTTGCGGAGCATCGCCTGGCGCTCCTTCTGGGGCGTGTCGCCCGTGCGCACGCCGACCTGCAGCGCGAGACCGATCCCGGCAAGCGGCCCGCGAAGGTTCCGCTCGACGTCGTAGTTCAGTGCCTTCAGCGGGCTGACGTAGAGAACCTGGAGGCCACCACCGGGCTGGGCCTGGTCGAGCGCCCACAGGAACGCCGCGAGCGTCTTCCCGGAGCCGGTCGGAGCCTGGATCAGCGTGTGCGAGCCGGATGCGATCGCCGGCCAGCCGCTCGCCTGCGCCGGCGT
>JBBQXH010000427.1:0-2001 GCA_038209835.1 Gaiellales bacterium
AGCGGGAGGTCGGGGCCGGCCCAGGCCGCACGCATGAGCTCTGCCTCCGGCTTGGCCCTCGATCGGCGAGCCCAGCCCGAGAGGATCACCGCGTCCGCGCTCTCGGCGAGGTCTTGTGCGTGAGCAACGCGGGCCGCGCAAATCGTGTTGATCCCGTTGTCGCGCCAGCCGGAGTAGCCAAGCACGGCGACCACGCGGCCGCCGGCGGCCGGCCGGGGGCACCTAGCCACGGCGCTTCTTGCGCTGGCGGAGGAACCCCGCCGTCACGAGCGTGCCGATCACGGTGAGAACGAGCACGATCGCCTTCTTGCCGCGCATCTTCGACTCGCCTGCCGTGCGCTCGCGCATCTGTACCGGAACCTCCTCGACGCGCAGCCCCTCGTCGTGCAGGCGGATCACGGCCTCCACCTCGGGTGCCCCGCTCGTGTAGGGGCGGGTGAGGATCGGCAGTGCCTTCGCGTTCGCGGCGTACATCCCGCTCGTTGCGTCGTGCCACGGGCGTCCGAGGGCAACGGTCATCGAGCCGCGGAGGAGATCTGTCCCGACCTTCCGTGTGGCGGTCGGCTCGTAGCGGTTGCTCTCGTACCCATCGCCGGGAGCGAAGCGCGATCCGACGGCGACATCGCAGGCGTCCGAGCGCACCAGGTCGAGCAAGCGTCGGAGCTCGTGGACGGGATGCTGGCCGTCGGCGTCAACACGTCCGCAGTAGGCGTATCCGTGCTCGGCGGCGTAGCCGTATCCGGCAGCGATCGCCGCGCGCAGGCCACGATTCTCGGCGAAGGAAAGGACCTCGGCGCCGCGCTCGCGCGCCACGGAAGCCGTCTCGTCCGTCGATCCGTCGTCAACGACGAGGACGCTCGCGCCCGGCAGCTCCTGGCGCAACTCGTCGAGGACGTCCGGAAGCCCGTGCTCCTCGTTCCACGCCGGAATGAAGATGAGGGTGTCGTTGCCTTGGACCACCCGTACAGCTTAAGCTTAGAGAGACGTGTCGCAGATTCTCTCGGGGAGCGAGCGCTCGCAAGGCGTCTCGCGAGTCGTCGTCCTGTCGCGGCTTGCGCATGCGCTCATCGCGGTGGGCTTCCTGTTCTGCATCGGGAGCGTCTACTACGGCGCGTGGCTCGGGGTAGCCGGTCCGGAAACGTTCCTGGCGGTCGCCATCCTCGTCATCGAGGGGGTGCTCGTGCTGGCGGGCGGCGGCGACTGCCCGCTCGTCCCGCTGCTCCGCCGCCTCGGCGACGACACCCCGCTCTTCGAGCTGGCTCTCCCGCCGAGAGCCGCCGCGCTCACCGTCCCGGTGCTCGGAGCGGTCACAGCCGTTGGGATGGTGCTGCTCGCGGCACGCACCTTCTGAAGAAGCCTAGGATCTTCGACACCATCGGCCTGGGGGGTTCGGGTGAGCAGCTACGTCGAGGTGTGGGGCCGAAGCGGGCGGGAGCTTCGAGCGCTGGACTCGGAGCGAGTGACCGTTGGAACGCTCGAGTCGAACGATGTGGTCGTGGACGCCGACGGAGTCTCCCGCGTGCATGCCGTATTCGAGCGATTCGGCGACACCTGGTGCGTCCGCGACCTCGGCTCTCGCAACGGTACCTTCGTGAACGGAGGAAGGATCATCGGCGAGCGAGCCCTGCACTCGGGCGATGAGATCGTTCTCGGACGACTCCGCCTTCTGTTCCGTGGCCCGGCCGGGGGTTCGGAGACGGCCGCGATCGCAGAGGCGCCGCCACTCACGCCGCGCGAGCGGGATGTGCTCCTGGCGCTGTGCCGCCCGCTGCTGACGGGTGATGCGTTCACTGAGCCGGCGTCGATCCGAGCGATCGCCTCGGAGCTCGTGGTCTCCGAGGCCGCGGTGACACAGCACCTGTCGCGCCTGTACGTCAAGTTCGACGTGGGCGCGCCCGGCGAACGGAGGCGCGTCCAGCTCGCAAACGCGGCGGTCGGCCGCGGGGCGGTCAAGCTGGGCGACCTGCGCCCAACGGCTGATCCGCGATGAGGACCGAGCTC
>JBBQXH010000428.1:0-1999 GCA_038209835.1 Gaiellales bacterium
CGCGATCATGACGGCCGAGCCGACGCCGACCGCGTCGGCGCCCAGCGCGAGCGCCTTCGCAGCATCGACGCCCGACCGGATCCCACCGGCGATGACCATCTGGATCTCGCCGTACTTGCCGATGTCGATGAGCGCCTCGCGGGCCTCGACGACCGCGGCGAGCGTCGGCACGCCCGTGTGGTCGAGGAGGAGGAGAGGTGATGCGGCCGTCGCGCCCTCCATGCCGTCGATCACGATCACGTCGGCGCCGGACTTGACCGCGAGGCGCACGTCGTCGAAGACGCGGCAGGCGCCGATCTTCACGTAGATCGGGATCTGATGGCCGGTCGCCTCACGGAGCTCCTCGATCTTGAGACGGAGGTCGTCTGCCCCGATGAAGTCCGGATGGCGGACCGGCGAGCGCTGGTCGACGCCGACCGGAAGGTCGCGCATGTTCGCGACCTCGTCCGAGACCTTGAAGCCGAGGAGAACGCCGCCCGTGCCGGGTTTGGCGCCCTGGCCGATCACGACCTCGACCGCATCAGCCTGCTTCATGTGGTGCGGGTTGTTGCCGTAGTGGCTCGGCGTCACCTGGTAGACGAGGGTCTTCGACGCCTCGCGCTCGCGGCGGTGCATTCCTCCGTCGCCCGTGGTCGTCGACGTCCCGACGATCGACGCGGCGCGGCCGAGCGCCTCCTTCGCGTTCGCTGACAGCGCTCCGAAGCTCATCCCCGAGATGCAGATCGGCGTGGACAGGTGAACGGGGTTCTGCGCCCGAGTGCCGAGGACGGTCGCCGTGTCGCATCTCTCGCGGTACCCCTCGAGCGGAACGCGCGAGAGGGTGCACGGGATGAACGTCAGGTCGTCGAAGTTCGGCGTCCTGCGGGTCGTCGAGTAGGCGCCCATGACGTAGCGCCCCAGCTGCGCCTTGCGCTGGATGTCCTCGATCGTCTCGGGCGACCACACGTGCGAGACACGGGGCAGGCTCACAGCGCCTCCTTCCAGACGGCGAACTCTCTCTTGTCGTAGCGCCACAGCTTCCCGGCAGAGCGCACCTTCTTCCACTCGTTCTTCGGGCCGAGCCCGAACGGCTCGAGCACCTCGGTGACCTCGGCGAGCTCGGCGTCGCTCGGTTCTTCGAGCAGTGTGTCGGAGCCGAGGTCCTCGATGCGGCCGCCGCAGAGGAGTTCGCCCTCATACATCGAGTCGCCGAACGCACCGGCGGCGTCTCCACAGACGATCAGGCGACCCTTCTGCATCATGAACCCGGTCATGTAGCCGGTCGAGCCGCCGACGACGATCGTCCCTCCCTTGACGGCAATGGCCGTGCGTGCGCCGGCTGAGCCCTCGACGACCACGAGGCCGCCGCGGATCGAAGGCGCCGTGGACGAGCCGGAGCTGCCGTGAACGACGATCTTCCCGCCCATCATGTCCGCACCGAGCGACCAGCCCGCGTCCCCCTCGATCTCGAGGTCGAGCCCGTCGGAAAGCCCTCCGCAGAAGTAGCCGACGTCGCCGCGGAAGACGATGCGCGCGGGCTCGAGGATGCCGACGGCCAGGTTGTGCCGCGAGCCGGGGTTCACCACCTCGATCTCGCTCTGTCCCGACGCGATCAGCGCGCGGATCTCCTCGTTCACCTCCCGAGTCGACTTGCCGTGCGCGTCGACGGTCGCGAGCGTCATCGCGTCCATGCGCGCGCCTCCCCTCCGGCCAGCTCGTACGTGTGGATCTCGGCCTCGTCGCCGAAGGCGCCGGCGAGCGCGATGCCCTCCGAGACCACGGCGACCCAGTCGTCCGTCTCGGCCACGAGGCACGGCTTCGTCGAGAACCGGTCCCGCGCGACGCCGAACCCGTCAGCGGTGGAGACCAGGTACGTGAACGAGCCGTCGAGGTCATCGATCGACTTGCGTACCGCCTCGTCTAGTGTCAGCCCCTTGTCCATCTGCTCGGCGAGGTAGACGGCGACGAACTCGGTGTCGTTGTCCGTCTGGAAGCTGTAGCCGCGCATCTCGTAGATGCG
>JBBQXH010000429.1:0-1983 GCA_038209835.1 Gaiellales bacterium
ATCGTCTTCCCGAGCTCCTTCAGGCCCTCGATCATCGTCCAAGCGCCGCGCCGAGCGGCCGGGTCGAAGCCGGTCGTCGGCTCGTCGAGGAAGATGAGATCCGGGTCGCCGATGATCCCGAGCGCCACGTCAACGCGGCGCTTCTGGCCTCCCGAAAGCCGTCCGATGCGGTCTCCGCGCTTCTCCTCGGAGACCGACGAGCGTAATCGTCTCGTCGACAGGGCGAGGCTTCGCGTAGAGGGAGGCGAACTGGGAGATCGTCTCGCGCACAGTCAAGTTCGGATCGAGCTCGACCTCCTGGAGCACGAGACCGATTCGCTCCCGCCATGCGCGTGTGGGCTTCGCCGGATCGACGCCGAGGACGGAGACCTCCCCGCCGTCGCGCGGGCGGTAGGCCTCGAGGATCTCGATCGTCGTGGTCTTCCCGGCGCCGTTCATGCCGAGAAAGCCGAAGCATTCGCCGAGGCCGACCTCGAAGTCGATTCCCTTGACGACCTCGTTCGATCCGTACGACTTCCGAAGGCCACGTACGGTCACGGCTGTCTCGCTCATTGTCCTACGACGTGTAGTCCGGTCCGGCGACGCACGGGTTCCGCATCACGCCGACACCCTCGACCTCCGTCTCGACAACCATTCCGGGCCCGAGGTACCGCGGTGGCTTGCGGCCGTCGCCAACCCCCGACGGAGTTCCGGTGAAGATGAGGTCGCCCGGCTCGAGCGTGCAGATCCGGGAGAGCCAGGCGATCAGGTGCGGCACCGGGAAGATCAGATCGCCCGTTCGGCTCGACTGCATCGTCTCTCCGTCGACCTTCGTCGAGACGGAGAGATCGTCCGGGTTCGCGAGCTCGTCGATCGTCGTCATCACAGGCCCGAGCGGGGCATACGTATCGAACGACTTCGCCATCGTGAACTGGCGAAGTGCCCGGAACTGCTCCTCGCGGTCGGAGATGTCTTGACCTCCCGTCACGGCCGCGATGTGCGACCAGGCCTCGGCCTCGGCCACGTGGCGCCCGCGCTTTCCGACGACGAGCACGAGCTCTGCTTCCCAGTCGACCCGCACGCGGCCACCGGGGATCACGATATCGTCTGAAGGCCCGCAGAGAGCGCTCGGGAGCTTCGCGAAGACGACCGGCTCCTCGGGGAGGTCGAGCCCTGACTCCTCGGCGTGACCCCTGTAGTTCAGGCCGACGGCAATGATCTTCGAAGGGTGCGGGATCGGCGGCCCGAGGATGGCGCCGTCGAGTGACGGGGCGTCGTCGGGCACCGGAAGCTCGCCAACCGAGTCGAGCTTCCCGACGAGAGCGGAGGGGTCGGCGGGGAGGCGCCCGCCGCTAGCCTTCTCGACGTCGACCAGCTTGCCGCCGGCGACGAGGTGTGCCTTTCCGGAGAGGTTCGCAATTTGCATGCGCGAGACCCTACCATCCCCCTCGTGACAGCTCGACGTCCAGCCCGGGCCGATGTGATCGGAAGCCTCCTACGGCCGCCCGGGTTGCGCTCGGCCGTGATCGAGCACAGCGACGCGGCGCATCTCGGGGCCGTCGCTGACGCGGCGATCGAGTCGGCTGTTCGGCGGCAGATCGACATCGGTCTCGACGTCGTCTCGGACGGGGAGTTCCGGCGTTGGATGTTCCTGAACTCGTTCTACGACGCACTCGACGGTGTGGCGACCGACCGGAGTGAGATCGAGTTCCGAAACGACCGCGGCGAGACCGTCGCCCTCACGGTGCCCTCGGTCGAACGCCGGCTCACGAAGGTGGCGAGTCCGGGTGCTGCCGAGGCGGCGTTCCTCGCGAGCATCACAGACGTCCCGTTCAAGATCGCGTTTCCGGCCGCGTCGCTCTTCGTCCATCCGTTCGGGGTCTCCGCCGATGCCTACGCGACGTCGGAGGAGTTCGTGGCTCACGCAATCGACATCGAGCGCGAGCTGATCGCCGATGCGATCGAGGCAGGTTGCCGCTACGTCCAGCTCGACTTCCCGCTCTA
>JBBQXH010000430.1:0-1978 GCA_038209835.1 Gaiellales bacterium
CGGGCCGGGTCAGGCTGCAGATTCCGGGCGAGGAGATCCTCCCGGGCGTCTGGGCCGAGGCGGGCTTCCTCCTCGATCCGAGCGCCCAGGTGGAGGGCCCGGTCGTCCTCGGGCGCAATGTCGTGATCGAGGCGGGCGCACGGATCCGGGGCCCGGCCGCGATCGGAGCCGACTCCCGCGTCGGCAAGCGTGCTGCGATCCGGAGCGCGGCGCTCCTTCCCGGTAGCGTCGTTCCCGATGAGGGGATCGCGATTGCCGGGATCTTCGGCGACGCCTCGAAGCTCGCCGAGAGCATCCTTCGTTACCCGGCCGCGCTCGATTCGTAACACGTCGCGCGCCAGGCGCGCGAAACGCGACTCTACGCTCGTTCCATGGGACTGCTCGATCTGCTCCTGCCGGATCGATGTGCGGCGTGCGGGCTCGAAGGCCGAGCGCTCTGCGGCTCATGTCGTACGGCTTGTGTTCCGCTCCGGCCCCCTCTCTGCCAGCGCTGCGGAAACCAGGTCGCCTGGCCGGTCTCGAGATGCCGCGAGTGCGCGGGCCGGCGTCTTGCCTTTGCATCCGCACGGGCGGCCGTCGCGTACGAGGGAGCGGTCGCCCGTGTCGTCGGGGCATGGAAGGAGGGTGGAAGGCGCGGGCTCGCCGAGGTCGCTGCCGAGCTCGTCCTCGAGCACGTTCCGGCGCCGCAGGTCGAGGCCGCGACGTTCGTTCCGGCGTCCGGCGACCGCGGCCTGTGGCGAGGCTACAACCCGGCCCGGGCACTCGCGACCGACCTCGCGACGTCGTGGCGCCTTCCGCTGCTCGAGCTCCTTATGAGGAGTCATGGTGGGAAGAGGCAGCGCGGGCTCCCCCTCGCGGAGCGTCGCCGCAACGTCGCCGGCGCGTTCCGACCCGCCCGCGACGCGCCGAGATCGATCGTCCTGATCGACGACGTTTACACGAGCGGGTCCACCGTCGCCGCGGCAGCGAATGCGCTCGCGAAGGCAGGAGCGAGCCGGATCGAGGTCGTGACGTTCGCACGAACCCTTCGAATTCGAGGCTGAGAACGGCGGGCGTGGGATAGAGTGGGCTCTCCGTTCCCATCCCCGCGACCCAGCTCGCCGGTTAGAGGCTTGATGTGAAATGACCGCACGTCTGGATGAGTACCTGCACACGGCGGATCGTGGCCGCCTCGATCGGCACCAAGGCCACCAGCCTTGCCCCCGATCGAGTCGACCACGCTCCTTGATGCAGGCGGCTCCCCAGATGCACGCCCATTTCACATCAAGCCTCTGTCCCGGCGAAGGGTAAGGAGGCTCCCGTGAGGCTTCAGGTCAAGGGCAAGAACTTCGAGGTGAGCGAATCGCTCCACCGCTACGCGGAGGAGAAGCTCGAGAAGCTCGACCGCCTCCTCAACGAGGCGACGCGGCTGGAGCTCGAGCTGGCTGTCGAGCGCAACCCCTCGATCTCGCAGAGCCAGGTGGCGGAGGCGACCGTCTGGACGAAGGGGCCGATCCTCCGCGCCCGCGAGAGCTCGGACGACATGAAGACGTCGATCGATCTGCTCGTCGAGAAGCTCGAGCGGCAGGTCAAACGCTACCGCGAGAAGCGGCAGCGAAAGCAGCTCGCGCGGCACGCGCATCCGATCGCGAGCGAGGATGTCAGACCCATCGCACACAGCGACGAGGAACCCGTCATCGTGAAGACGAAGCACTTCGCGGTCAAGCCGATGACGCCCGAGGAGGCCGTGCTCCAGCTGGAGCTCATCGGGCACGACTTCTTCTGCTTTCGCAATGTCGAGTCGAACGAGGTCAACGTCGTCTATCTCAGGCGTGACGCGAACTACGGTCTGATCGAGCCGAGAGGGTGACCCTGACCCACGACGACATCGTCGACCCGCGGGTCGTCCCGCGCTGGGTGGAGGCCGGCGTCTCCGGCGTGCCGCGTGCGGCTGAATGGGAGTACGTGACGATCGTCGACATCCCCGAGCTGGCAGGAA
>JBBQXH010000431.1:0-1974 GCA_038209835.1 Gaiellales bacterium
GTCCGAGAAGGGCTGCACAGCCGGCCAGCTCGCACTCGCCTGGCTGCTCGCGAAGAAGCCCTGGATCGTGCCGATCCCGGGTACCAAGCGGGTCGCGTACGTCGAGGAGAACGCAGGCGCCGCCGAGGTCGAGCTGACCGAAGAGGACGTCGCCCAGATCGAGGAAGCCGTGCCGCGCGAAGCCGTCGCCGGTGAGCGCTATCCGGCGGATCGCATGCCGACCTGGACGTCTCCGCCGGTCGCCTAGCGGGTACCGCACGTCGACGGTCGGGTGGGGCTAACCCCACCCCGAGAAAGGGTGCCAGCCGGTCTCGATCCTTCGAGGTAGCGGGCTGGGCGGCCGGACTCACCCCGGCGAGACTCGGGGGACAGGGAGTGCGGCCGGCCGCGATCGGCCGGGCTCAGCCGCCCGGAAGGAGATGCAGATGAGCTCGAGACGACCGAACATCGCGGCCCGGATGGGCCATTGGAGCGCGACCCACCGCAAGACTGCGATCTTCGGCTGGCTTGCGTTCGTGCTCGGCGCAATCGCGCTCGGCCAGATGGTCGGCGTTCACAAGCTCGACCCGGACTCGTCCGGGGCCGGTGAGTCGGCACGCGCCCAGGCGATCCTGAAGGACGCCGGGTTCAGGCAGCCCGCCGCCGAGGTCGTGCTCGTGCAGAGCTCCGGCCAGCGCGTCGAAAGCCCCGCGTTCAGAGCCGCCGTCCGCGACGTGGTGACTCGGGTCTCGGCGTCTTCGGACGTCCGGAATGTCCGCTCGCCTCTGATGCCAGACAACGAAGGCCAGATCTCGAGCGACGGCCGCTCCGCCCTGGTGCAGTTCGCGATCCGAGGGAAGGCGGCTGACGCAAGCGCGCTCGTCGGCCCGATCCTGGACGACGTCGCGGCGGCACAGGAGGCACACCCCGGATTCCGGATCGAGCAGTACGGCGACGCGAGCGCGGAGAAGGCGCTCGACGACACGATCGGCAAGGACTTCAGCCGGGCGGAGCTTCTCTCGCTTCCGATCACGCTCGCGATCCTGCTCGTCGCGTTCGGTGCGCTCGTCGCGGCCGGTATCCCCCTGCTGCTCGCGATCAGCGCCGTCGGCGCGTCCCTCGGGCTTCTCGCCGTCTTCAGCCATCTCGTGCCTGTCGACGACGCGGCTAACTCCGTGATCCTTCTCATCGGCCTCGCCGTCGGGGTCGACTACTCCCTCTTCTACCTCAAGCGCGAACGCGAGGAACGGGCCGCGGGCAAGGGTCCTGCTGCTGCGCTCGACGCGGCGGCGGCCACCTCGGGACGATCGGTGCTCATCTCGGGTCTGACCGTGCTCGCGGCGATGGCCGGAATGTTCTTCACCGGCAACATGACCTTCACCGGGATCGCCATCGGAACGATGATCGTCGTCTCGGTCGCTGTCATCGGGTCGCTCACGGTGCTCCCGGCCATGCTCTCGGCACTCGGCGACCGGGTCGAGAAGGGGCGCCTGCCATTTCTCCATCGTCTGCGCCGACCTGACGGCGAGAGCCGCGTTTGGGGGGCGATCGTGGATCGTGTTCTCCACCGGCCGCTCGTCTCGGCCCTTCTCGCAGGGGGCCTCCTCGTCGCCCTCACGATTCCTGCGTTCACCCTGCACACCTCGCTTCCGGACATCTCGGACATGCCCCGGAGCCTCGCGATCGTCAAGACGTACGAGCGCATCCAGGCGGCATTTCCAGGTGGATCCCAGCCGGCCGTGGTCGTCGTCAAGGCACAGGACGTGACGGCACCCGACGTGCGCAACAGCATCGCAGCCCTCGAGCGGAAGGCGCTCGCAACCGGCCAGATGTTCGAGCCGATCGAAGTTGACGTCAACGCGTCGCACACCGTCGCTCGAGTCTCGATCCCCCTTGCCGGCAACGGCACCGACGAGACTTCGACAACGCGCTCGCAGCGCTTCGTGAGGACGTCATCCCCGCGACTGTCGGCGCCCGCTCGGGCGTCACCGCAGC
>JBBQXH010000432.1:0-1966 GCA_038209835.1 Gaiellales bacterium
GCGCTCGTTGCAGGCTCTGACCCCAGGAAGGACGGGTACGCCGCCGGGTTCTGAGACTAGAGACTTGATGTGGAATGGGCGTGCGTTTGGGGAGCCGCCTGCACCAAGGAGCGTGGTTGACTCGATTGGTGGCAAGGCTGGTGGCCTTGGTACCGATCGAGGCGGCCGCGATCCGCCGTGTGCAGGCCCTCATCCAGACGGGCGGTCATTCCACATCAAGCCTCTCCATCAGGCTTGTTGTGCGGCGTCGCGAGCTCGCCGACGAGCGGGGCGGTATCGAGAGGCTCGAAGCTGACGAGGGCAGCCACGTCCTCGCTCGACGGCCGCGTTCCCTGGCGAAAGAGCTCTCGCAGGAAGTCGCCCGTCTCGGTCCGGCGCCACCAGTCGTCGCCGACGGCGCGGCGAAGCGCGGCTCGCACCTGCGCCGCACGGATCCACGCGCGCAGGTAGTCGGCCGAGTAGAAACCACCGTCCATGTCGGCGACGTACCCATCCTGCGGGTAGTGGAACCCACTCGCCTCCGAGACGAGCCGCTCGTAGTCGACGGCGTAGTCCTCCGCGTTCGCGAGGTCGCTCCAGAAGAGGAGCTCGTAGGCGAGCTTCGCGGCGTAGCGGCGAAAGAGGAAGGAGTCGAGGAACCGCGTCGCCTCGGCACGGTCGACCGCCGCGCCGGCGTCGAGCCCGAAATGCTCGGCGTGCCAGCCGGGCTCGTGCGTGAGCGACTCGACGAGGAACGAGTAGATCTCGGTCAGCGCATGGTCACGCGAGAGTCGCCTGTAGGTATAGGGGAGCGCGGGATCGCAGCCCGCGTAGTGGAGCGCATGTCCCGCCTCGTGCAGAAACGCCTGGTAGTCGGAGAGGCCGCCCTGGGCCCGTGTGATCAGGTGGACGACGCGCGGCGGATCGGAGGCGATGACGCACGCGCGTGGGTTCTTCTGCGGCCGGTCGTCGAGGTCGGGGCGGATGCCCTTCTCGGACTCGAGGTCGAAGCCGAGCGCCTCGAGCGTCGCCAGGCAGACCGGAACCGATTGCTCCTTCGTGTACGTCCCCGCGAGCGGTGACATCCGCCTGACGTAGGCAACGTGCGCCGAGGAAGGTCGACCGTCACGCTTAGGGCCGAGGATCCGATCGAGCCAGTCGCCGCCAAGCTCGCCGTACGCGCCGTCGATCGAGCGTGTCGCATCCTGCAGCGCGCGGTCGAGCTCTCGGAGATCGATCTGCTTGAGGCCGGCGCTGCGCGCCACGGGATCCGGCTCGCCCGAGAGATCGGCCTCGAGGACTTCCGCGGCACGCATCAGGTCGAGGCGGTCGTCGTTGAACGCAGCCGACGCTTCGCGCGTGAGGCGGCCGAGCCCGTCCCGGTCGGCATACGAGTCGAGGACGGCGAGCTTCGCCTGGGCCGAGCGGAGCGCGAGCGACTCGCCTCGGAAATCGATACGGCAGCCGAGGATCGCGTTCTCGAGCGCGTCTGACCGCTCCGCGAGCTCGGCCGCGACGATCCCGCCCTCGCAGGCCTCGCGCAGCCGGAAGAGGCGCTCGGCGTCACCGTTCTCGCTGTGGTCGAGGGCGATCCCGAGTGCCTCGTGCTGCTCACGGGTGAAGAGCCCTGCGTAGCGCGCGACGATCGCCGCCTGCTCGCTCGTCTCCTTCTCGCCGACCCGAACCGCGCGGCCCTCCTCCGACCGTTCGTAGAGGTAGCGCGCGAGCTCGGTTTCGAAGTCGTCAGCCGTCAGTACGTCCGTCACATGTCCTCCGTTCGATTTCAGAGTCCCAATCGTTCGAGCAACGCGTCATCGCGGCGCCACTTCGGCTTCACCTTGACGTGCAGCTCGAGGTAGATCTGCCCGCCCAGCAGGTGCTCGATCTCGGGACGGGCTCGCGTCCCGATCTCCTTGATCACGCTACCGCCCTTGCCCACGACGATCTGTTTCTGGGACGACGTCTCGACGAAGATCGTCGCCGAGAC
>JBBQXH010000433.1:0-1961 GCA_038209835.1 Gaiellales bacterium
TCCCTGCCGCAGATCGCGCGGAAGCGATTCCGCGACCGCCCATGAGCCACGCGGCACTCGTCGAGCTCTTCGCCGGGAACCACAAGCGCAACGGCTTTCGGGTGCATTACCGCGTCGCGCCCGAGATCGAGGGTGCGACGACCTCGCAGGCCCTCTACGGGCTCGCCGACCCGGGGAGCGTCGTGCTCGCCGCCTCGGCCGAGGAGCCGCGGTCGCGCTCGCTTCTGCCGGAGGTGCACGTCACCGTCATCACCGAGAATCGTGTCCTCGCCGGCCTCGACGAGCTTCTCGTCGCGGTCGAGGGTGACCTCCCGAGCGCCCTCGCCATCGTTTCGGGCCCGAGCAGGAGCGCCGATATCGAGCAGGTCCTGGCGCTCGGAGTCCATGGCCCGCGCGAGGAGCACGTGGTGATCATGCCGAGCCCCTCTCTCGGAGCCGCTTCGACAGCGCGTTGAGGCCCCACTCGGCGGCGAGGTCGGCGCCGGCCGTCCAATCTGGCTCAGCGTCGGGGAGGGGAGGGATCGGCGCGTCGGCCTGCATGGTTGCGATCTCGCGGTAGTCCCGGAGCGCCCCGGCCTCCGCGGAGAAGCGCCCGGCGGCGAGTGCACCTTCGAGTGATCCGTGCTCGCGCAGGACGTCTGCCGCCTTCTTCGGTCCGATTCCCGACGCTCCAGGAATCCGATCGGACGGGTCGCCGCGCAGCGCGATGAAGTCCGCCACCTGACCGGGATCGACGCCGTAGCGCTCACGTACCTCGTCCGGCCCTACGCGCGCGAGCTGACTGACGCCGCGGACGGGCATCAGGAGGGTCACCGCTCCACTCGCCAGCTGGAACGCGTCACGGTCGCTCGTCACGACGAGTGTCGTTCCGCCCCGCTCCGTCTCGGCCCGCGCTGCGGCGGCGAGGAAGTCGTCGGCCTCGTATCCGGCGGCCTTCGCCCAGGCGAATCCACATCCGGCCACGAGCGCCGGAAGGCGGTCGAGCTGTTCTCTCAGCTCCGGTGGGAACTCCCGCCCCGCCTGGTAGCCCGGCAGGAGCTCGGTCCGGTACGTCGGGACGTCGAGGGTGTCCCACCCGACGATCACCGCGCGTGGCCGCTCCGAATCCCAGAGCGTCGCGAGCATGTCGCCGAACCCAACCAGCATGTTCGCCGGCCGTCCCGCACCGTCCTTGATCGAGGACGGCAGGGCGTGAAACGCCCGGTGGGCGAGCGAGTCGCCGTCGATCGCGAGCAGTGGCCTCACGCTGCTCCCAGCTCCTGTTCGAGCCGTGTGATCTCTGCCCAGAGCCGGGCCGTTCCTTCGCGGGCTCCCTCGAACGAGTCGAGCTCTGCAAGATCGACAAGAGGCACCGGCGCTCCGAACAGGACGCGTATCGATTCGAGGCTGGTGAGCTGGTCCATGCCCCTGACCGCAGTCGGAACGAGCGGGGATCCTGCCGCGAGCGCGATTCTGACGGTGCCGGTGTGCGGGCGCGGCTCGTGCTTCTTGCGCAGTCCCTTGTTGCGCCGGGTGCCTTCGGGAAACATGGCCATCGTTCCGCCGGCCCGAACGATCGCGACCGCGGTTTCGATCGCCTTCGCGTCCCCTGCGCCCCGTTCGACGGGGAACGATCCTAGCGCCTTCAGCACCGTCCGCAGGCCGGGCTTCCAGAGCTCCGCCTTCGCCATGTAGTGGAGCTGCCGCGTCGGGAGCGCAGATCCGAGCGGCCACGGGTCGAGGTTCGACGTGTGATTGGCGGCGATGACGACCCCCCCTTCGGCGGGGACGTGCTCGGAACCCCTGACCTCGAGCCTGTACACGCCGCGGACGATCGGTCGGGAGATCCCGAGCGCGATCCGGTAGAATCCCGATGGGCGCTCGGCCATGTCCAACCCGTCCAGTATCGCTCCTTGACACCGCTCGCAATGGTGTTCCGCGCTGCGCAAGACATTGATCGACGCCGAGAAGCCCTCTGTCGG
>JBBQXH010000434.1:0-1895 GCA_038209835.1 Gaiellales bacterium
GAAGCCGGCGAGCACCGACCCATCCTTCGAGGTGAGCCGCGCACGGACCTCGTCGGGAAGCTCGAAGCGAAAGGCTCCCAGCTCCACCACGCCGTCTGCGAGGGTGCCGGCCACGAAGTTCAGTGGGGGCGACCCGATGAAGCTCGCCACGAACGTGTTCGCTGGATGGTGGTAAAGGCGCTGAGGCGAGTCGACCTGCTGGATCACGCCCTTGCGCAGGACCGCGACCCGCGTGCCGAGCGTCATCGCCTCCGTCTGGTCGTGCGTCACATACAGCGTCGTCACCCCGAGGCGCCGGTGGAGCTTCACGAGCTCCGCACGCATCTGCACCCTGAGCTTGGCATCCAGGTTCGACAGCGGCTCGTCCATAAGGAACGCCTGCGGATGCCTGACGATCGCCCGTCCCATCGCGACTCGCTGACGCTGTCCGCCCGACAGCTCCTTCGGCTTGCGCTTCAGCAGCTCGTCGAGACCGAGCAGCCGTGTCGCCTCGTTGACCCGCGAATCGATCTCGCCCTTGTCGAGCCGCTGCATCTTCAGCGGGAACGCGATGTTGTCGCGCACCGACATGTGCGGATAGAGCGCGTAGTTCTGGAAGACCATCGCGACGTCGCGCTCCTTTGGCTCGAGCTCGTTCACGACACGCTCGCCGATCGCGATCTCGCCCTCCGTGATCTCCTCGAGCCCGGCGACCATCCTCAGCGCGGTCGTCTTCCCGCACCCCGACGGCCCGACCAGGATCATGAAGTCCCCGTCCGGCACCTCGAGGCTCAGGTCGTCAACCGCCACCGTCCCGTCCGGGAAGCGCTTCGTCACGTCCTTGAACTGGATCGCTGCCATACCAAGCCTTTCAGTCGACTCGCATGCGCTTGACGACATCGTCGTTCAGCTCGATGCCGAGGCCAGGCCCGGTCGGGACCCCCAGCGTACCGTCGCGGAGCGCGAAGGGTTCCTGCAGGAGCTCGCTCACAAGGGGAGATCCGGCAACGGAATACTCGGACAGCGTCGGCCGGTCGAGCGTCGCGACGAAGTGCAGTGACGCGGCGACGAGAACGCCGGTGGAGAAGCAATGCGGGACGATTTCGACGCTGCTCTCCCGCTGCAGGGCAGCGATCTGACGGGCGACAGTGAAACCGCCGCAGCGGGCGATGTCGGGCTGGAGGACATCCACGTGCCCGCGCTCGACGAGGTCGCGGAAGGGTCGGATCGTCGCGTCCGCCTCACCCGCCGCGATCCTGATCGGGACGCTGTCGGACAGGCGCCGGTAGCCGTCGTAGTCGTCTGCGGCGAGAGGCTCCTCGAGCCAGTAGAGGTCGACGTCCTCGAGGCGCCGAACGAGCTCGGACGCGCGCTTGACCGAGTACGCCATACCCCCGTCGATCATCAACCGGCGACCCGGGCCGATCGTCTCGCGCGCCGCGCGTGCGAGAGACTCGTCGTGATCCAGGTCCTGCCCGAGCGGTCCCCAGCCGAGCTTGAGCGCCGGGTAGCCATCCTCGACGGCCTGCTCGGCGATGCGCCGCACCCCGTCGGCAGTCTCTGGCATGACCTCGCTCGCGTACACCGGAATCTCCTTGCCGGCGCTGCCGCCGAGCAGCTCGCACACCGGCCGCCCGGCCACGCGCCCCGCGATATCCCAGAGCGCGATGTCGATCGCGCTCATCACGTGGAGCGCCACACCGGAGCGTCCGTAGTGGTACGAGCCGTCGAACATGAGCTTCCAGAGCCGGTCGATCTCGATCGGGTTCTGCCCGATGAGAAGCTCCCCAAGGCCTCGCGCGACGGCATGCGACGACGGCATCTCGACCATCGTTCGGGCGAGGCATGGAGACGTGTCGGCCTCGCCGATTCCGCTAATCCCCTCGTCGGTGCGGATCCGCACGAGAGACGCGTCC
>JBBQXH010000435.1:0-1871 GCA_038209835.1 Gaiellales bacterium
GGACGCGGCAGCGCCGCCCTTCGGCGTCTCGGGAGCTTGGGTCGTAGGCGTAGCCGGAGCGCTGATCGCAGCCTGAGGCTTCGCCGGGTTGGTGCCGGGCGCCTTGCCGATCATGCCGCCGAGCTGCGGCCCGACCGTCGCAGCGGCGACCACGGTGACAGCGGTGACGGCCTTCGCGGCGAACGGCAGCGAGATGAGCTTCGCCACGACCCCGCTGGCTGCCGCAACAGCAGCACCTGCGACGCCGAGCCCGGCGCCGTCTCCCTCGAAGTTGGGGATCTCGCGTGCTACCGCCGCCCGGAACGCGAACGGCACGATGGCGATGCTGGCCGCGTAGCGCGGCGCGGTTCGAACCGTGTCGCGCAGCCGTCGCCGGGCGCGGAAGAGCAGCGACTCGACCACGGGTACCGAGACGTGCAGCGTCGATGCGACCTCTTCGTACGAGAGCCCGAGAAAATCGCGGAGCGCCACCGCTTCCCGCTGCCTCGACGGTAGCTCGGCGATGGCGGCGGTCACCGCGGCGAACTCGGTCCTTCGATCGGCCAGCTCTGCCAGGTCGGTCGAGTCGGCAAGCGTCTCCTCGAGCTCCCCCTCGAGCGCGAGCGGCGCGCGCATGCGCTTTCGGATCCGTGCGCGGCACTCGTTCCTCGCGATCGCCGCGAGCCACGGCGCGGGCTCACGCGGCTCCGTTCCGCGCAGGAGGCTGCGGTATGCCGAGACGAATGTCTGCTGAGCGGCGTCTTCAGCCTCGTGGTGGTCGCGCAACAGGATCCGGCAGAGGCCGAGCACCATGCTCGCATGCTGGTCGAAGAGTCCGGAGACGCGGTTCGCGGCACCCCTGCGCGAGGAGCGCTTGCGAACGACCGAGGTACCGAGCGGCGTCACCGCCCGCGCACACTCCCTCGACCGTGGAACGCTTCGGCCGTGGTCAACGCATCGTGAGGGTCGATGCCCAACATGCCCACAGGGAAGAGTACGGATTCCGTCGGAAGCTTGCACGATTCGTCGTCGGATCGCCCTCCGAAGCACTGTCCGTTGGGGTCGTCTCATCCATCCGACAACTTTCTCGAACCTGTGTAGAATGCCGCCCACCTGTGAGCCGGGAGTCGCAAGATCTCGCCGGCTCTTTCGTTCGATACCAGCGAATTTTGTGGCGACGGTAACGAGGAAGGCGAGGTCCCATGCTCACGGTCGATATCTCTTTGCCCGACGTCGAGGAGCTCCACAAGCTGGTGCAGGACGGCCAGGAGAAGGGGTTCCTGTCCTACGATGAAATCGTTGCCGGGCTCGAAGAGGTCGACCTCACCAAGGAACAGGTGGAGGACTTCTACACGTACCTCATCGACCATGGAATCGAGCTGGTCGAGGGTGAGGAGCACAAGGCGCCGCCGCACGAGCAGCCGGCCCTCGCCGAGGAGAAGGGGCCGCAGCTCGACCTCACAGTCGAGCCGTCACTCGACTCCCTCCGCCTGTATCTACGCGAGATCGGCAAGGTGCCTCTGCTCACAGCCGAGCAGGAGGTCCACCTCGCCAAGCGCATCGAGCGAGGCGACATGACGGCGAAGACACAGATGACCGAGGCGAACCTCCGACTTGTCGTCTCGATCGCGAAGGGGTACCTCGGACGCGGGCTCTCGTTTCTCGATTTGATCCAGGAGGGCTCGCTCGGCCTGATCCGCGCGGTCGAGAAGTTCGACTACCGGAAGGGCTACAAGTTCTCGACCTACGCAACCTGGTGGATCCGCCAGGCGGTCACCCGCGCGATCGCCGACAAGGCGCGCACGATCCGCATCCCGGTGCACATGGTCGAAAAGCTGAACAAGGTCGTGCACATCGAGCGGCAGCTCGTCCAGCGTCTCGGCCGCGAGCCG
>JBBQXH010000436.1:0-1863 GCA_038209835.1 Gaiellales bacterium
TCCGACGAGATGACGATCGTTCCGTACGAGGTCGTCAAGGGCGAGAACGGCGATGCCCGCGTCCGGGCGGACGGTAAGGAATACGCACCGCCGGAGATCAGCGCGATGATCCTGCAGAAGCTGAAGACGGACGCCGAGGCCTTCCTCGGCGAGACGGTCACCGACGTCGTCGTGACGGTGCCCGCGTACTTCAACAACGCGCAGCGCGAGGCGACGAAGGACGCCGGCAAGATCGCCGGCCTGAACGTCCTTCGCATCATCAACGAGCCGACCGCCGCGTCGCTCGCCTACGGGCTCGACAAGGAGGCCGACCAGACGATCCTCGTCTTCGACCTCGGGGGCGGCACGTTCGACGTGTCCGTGCTCGAGCTCGGCGACGGCGTCTTCGAGGTCAAGTCCACGAACGGCGACAACCACCTCGGCGGCGACAACTTCGACAAGGCGATCGTCGACTGGATGGTCGCGGAGTTCCTGCGCGAGCAAGGCATCGACCTCTCGAAGGACTCGATGGCGCTCCAGCGGCTGTACGAGGCCGCCGAGAAGGCCAAGATCGAGCTCTCGTCCACGTCGTCCACCCAGATCAACCTGCCCTTCATCACTGCGACCCAGGACGGGCCGAAGCACCTCGATCTCCAGCTCTCGCGCTCCAAGCTGAACGAGCTGACGCACGACCTCGTCGAGCGGACCGACGGCCCCACGAAGCAGGCGCTCGCCGACGCGGCGCTTTCCGCGTCCGACATCGACCACGTCGTCCTCGTCGGCGGCATGACGCGCATGCCCGCCGTCCAGGACAAGGTGAAGGAGATCATCGGCAAGGACCCGCACAAGGGCGTCAATCCGGACGAGGTCGTCGCCATCGGCGCCGGTATCCAGGCCGGTGTCCTGAAGGGCGAGGTCAAGGACATCCTGCTCCTCGACGTGACCCCGCTCTCGCTCGGGATCGAGACGAAGGGCGGCGTCTTCACGAAGCTGATCGATCGCAACACGACGATTCCGACGAAGAAGTCCGAGGTCTTCACGACGGCCGAGGACAACCAGCCGTCGGTCGAGATCCACGTGCTCCAGGGCGAGTCCGAGATGGCGACGTTCAACAAGACCCTCGGCAAGTTCCAGCTCGTCGGGATCCCGCCCGCGCCCCGAGGCATGCCGCAGATCGAGGTCGCCTTCGATATCGACGCCAACGGGATCATCAACGTGTCGGCGAAGGACCTCGGCACGGGGAACGAGCAGCAGATTCGCATCGAGGGCGGCTCGGGCCTGAAGGACGACGAGGTCGAGCGCATGGTCCACGAGGCCGAGGCGCACGCGGACGAGGCGAGCAAGATGCGCGAGCTCGCCGATGCGAAGAACCAGGCGGAGACGCTCCTCTACTCGACCGAGAAGACGCTGAAGGAGCATCGCGACTCGCTCGAGCCCGACGCGGTCTCGACGATCGAGTCGCGCAGCGCCGATCTCCGTACGGCGCTCGAGGGCGACGATGCCGGTGAGATCCGGTCGAAGTCCGAGTCCCTGACCGAGGCCGCACATACCCTCGCGCAGGCCATCTACGAGAGCGCGCAGGCGCAGCAGTCATCGGCCGCGGCCGGCGGCAACGGCGCCGAAGCCGGGGCCGAGAGCGAGGATGAGGACGAGGTCGTCGAGGATGCCGAGTACGAGGTCGTCGACGAGGAGGCTCGCAAGGAATGACCGAGCACGCACCGGCACAACCCGACTTCGCGGCGCGCGTCGCCGAGCTCGAGAGCCAGCTCGAGGAGCTCGAGGCGCGTGCCGGCCAGGCCGAGGGGAAGCGTGACGAGTACCTCGAAGACCTCCGGCGGGTTGCCGCCGACTTCGACAACTTCCGCAAACGGACCGCGCGCGACC
>JBBQXH010000437.1:0-1833 GCA_038209835.1 Gaiellales bacterium
GAAGATCCTTGCGGATCTTTCCGAGGCCGAGCGTCTTGCCGTTGAGATACGGGGAGACGATCGCCTGCGTTACGAGGCCGACCTCCGCCCCGTCGTAAACGAGCGGGGCGCCGCTCGCATTGTCGCCACCCGCTGCGAGGACGACGCTCGTCAAGCGCAGCTCGGTCGTTTCCCGGTCGTGAAACAGGCGTTCGCGTCCCTGGAAGTCGCCCTTTTCGAAGTCGACCGACCAGCCGAGCCCGCACTCGAACGGCGAGACGCTCGGGTCGTACTCGATACCGCCGATGATGAAACCGCCTTCGATGCGGAAGAGGTCGAGTGCGACCATGCCGATCACCTTCATGCCCGCGGGCGTGCCCGCGGCGAGAAGGGCGTCCCAAAGCTCGAGGGCTCGGCCACGCTCGACCCAGAGCTCGTAGCCGAGCTCGGCCGTGTACCCGATACGCGTCATGTAGACGGGAATCCCTGCGATCTCGACGTCCTCGCGAAAGGTGTAGTACGGGAAGGTCGCTTTCGACAGATCGCTACTGGTCATCCCCTGGAGGATCTCGCGGCTCTTCGGCCCCTGGAGGCAGAGGTGGGGTGTCGCGTCGGTGATCTCGCGCACCTCGATCGCGGTTCCCTTGGCCGCCGCGCGGAAGATCTCGAAGTCCCGGTCGTTCGCGCCGCAGAAGCGCACGCTGTCGCGTGATCGCAGCATTGTCGTGCAGTCGTCGACCATCTTGCCGTTCTCGTCGCACAGCGCCCCATAGCCGATGTGGCCGGGGGTGAGCTTCGACACGTCGCGGGTGACGATCCCGTTGACGAGATCGAGGGCTCCCGGACCGTTCAGGTCGACCTTACGCAGCATCGTGAAGTCCATCAGAGCGGCGGCCTCACGGCAGGCGCGGTACTCCTCGAGCGTGTCCGTGACCACGAGCGGTGCGTGGTAGCCGAAGAGGTCCATCCACTGGTCTGTCATCTCCGCGAGCTTCCCGTAGAACGCGGTCTGCTTGCTCAACGCTGTCCCCCTCCCGGATCGTGGTTCCGACGGTGTACCCTAACCGCGATGGCAGTGGAGCCAACGACCTCGGTCCGCACCTCGCTCGGGCCGCCCCGTCTCGAGGCTCGGGTCGGGCCGGCAGACGCGAAAGCGTTCGCGATGAGCGCCGGCGAGCACCTCCAGATCGAGGATATCCAGGGGTGCCAGTGCTCCGATCTGCTCGCCTACCATGCGGAGCGGCCCGGGGTTGGGATCTCGACGACCGTCACGAGATCCATTGTGGGCGGCCTTTTTCCGCGACCCGGGGAGGGTGTGTACGACGCAGGTGGCGAGCTTCTCATGACGCTTCTCGAAGACACCGTGGGACGCCACGACACGTTCGGTATCGCCTGCAACCGGGAGTCGTACGAGGTGCTCGGGTACTCCGATCACCCGAACTGCACCGACAACTTCAACCGCGAGCTGGCCCCGTTCGGCTACTCACCGCGCCGGTTCTATCCAGACGTGATCAACTGGTTCTTCAATACGAAGGTCGGTGCGGACGGACGGATCCTCGAGATCGAGCCGTCGATCTCGAAGCCGGGGGACTACGTCCTACTGCGCGCCGAGCGAGATCTCCTGGTCGCGACGTCGGCCTGTCCGGACGACATTACGCCCACGAACGGCTTCAACCCGACCGACGTCATGGTCAGGGTCTACGCGTCGTCCTGACGCCGCCCGTCAAGTAGCTGGATTCGCCGTCGTTCCAGGCAAAGGCGGCGACTTCGGATAGGGGCGCCCGGCCCTTTCATGCGCCTCGATATCGAGACGTACTCGCTCCGCCAGCTCGCCGAGATAGCGGATCCTCGTCT
>JBBQXH010000438.1:0-1832 GCA_038209835.1 Gaiellales bacterium
CCCTCGTCCTTCGAGAGCACGTAGACCTCGGCCTTGAAGTGCGTGTGCGGGGTGATCGAGCCCGGCTTTGCGAGCACCTGGCCTCGCTCGACATCTTCGCGCTTGATACCGCGGAGGAGGGCGCCGATGTTGTCGCCGGCCTGGCCCTGGTCGAGGAGCTTCTGGAACATCTCGACGCCGGTGACGACGGTCTTCGTGGTCTGGGGGTGGATGCCCACCATCTCGACTTCCTCCCCGACCTTGACGATGCCCTGCTCGACGCGGCCGGTGACGACAGTGCCGCGACCCGTGATCGTGAAGACGTCCTCGATCGGGAGCAGGAAGGGCTTGTCGACCTCGCGCTCCGGCTCGGGGATGTAGGAGTCGACGGCCTCCATGAGCTCGATGATCTTCGGCGTCCACTCGGGATCGCCCTCGAGCGCCTTGAGCGCGGAGCCCGCGATGACCGGGATGTCGTCGCCCGGAAACTCGTAACGCGACAGGAGCTCGCGGACCTCGAGCTCGACGAGCTCGAGCAGCTCGGGATCGTCGACCATGTCCGCCTTGTTCAGGAAAACCACGATGTAGGGCACGTTGACCTGTCGGGCGAGAAGGACGTGCTCACGCGTCTGCGGCATCGGGCCGTCAGCCGCCGAGACGACGAGAATCGCGCCGTCCATCTGGGCGGCCCCCGTGATCATGTTCTTGATGTAGTCGGCGTGGCCCGGGCAGTCGACATGGGCGTAGTGCCGGTTCGGCGTTTCGTACTCCACGTGCGCGGCGGCGATCGTGATGCCACGCGCCTTCTCCTCGGGTGCCTTGTCGATCTGGTCGAACGCCGTGAACGCGGTACCCGTGTTCTGCTCGGACAGCACCTTCGTGATCGCAGCCGTAAGCGTCGTCTTGCCGTGATCGATGTGACCGATCGTGCCGACGTTGACGTGGGGCTTCGTCCGCTCGAACTTCTGCTTCGCCATTCCTTCCTCCGGTCGTCTCTACGAGCTCTGGGCCGCCGAGACGATCTCACCCGCGATCGTCTGGGGCACGTCCTCGTAACGGTCGAATTGCATGGTGAACGTGGCGCGACCCTGGGTCATCGAGCGTACGTCGGTCGCGTAGCCAAACATGGTCGCAAGCGGAACCCGGGCGCGAATCGCTTGCGCGTTGCCACGCGGCTCGAGTCCCTCGACCCGGCCACGTCGGGAATTCAGATCGCCCATGACGTCACCGAGGTACTCCTCGGGCGTGACGACCTCGACAGCCATGACAGGCTCGAGCAGCTTCGGGTTCGCGCGCTGCATCGCGTTCTTGAACGCCATCGATCCGGCGATCTTGAATGCGATCTCGCTCGAGTCGACGTCGTGATAGGAGCCCTCGACGAGCTCGACGCGGATATCGACGACGGGGAAGCCCGCCAGCGTACCCGCCTCCATCGCCTCCTGGATCCCCTGATTGACCGACGGGATGTACTCCCGCGGGATCTTGCCGCCGACGATCTTGTCGAGGAACTCGTATCCCTCGCCCGGGGTCGTGGGCTCCATGTTGATCACGGCGTGGCCGTACTGGCCACGGCCGCCGGTCTGTCGGACGAACCTGCCTTCGATCTTGTCGACGCGCCTTCCGATCGTCTCGCGATACGCGACCTGCGGGCGGCCGACGTTTGCGTCGACGTTGAACTCGCGCACGAGCCGATCGACGATGATCTCCAGGTGAAGCTCACCCATGCCGGAGATCAGCGTCTGGCCGGTCTCTTCGTCGCTACGAACCTGGAACGTCGGGTCTTCCTCTGCGAGGCGCTGAAGGGCACTCGAGAGCTTGTCCTGATCGGCCTTCGTCTTCGGCTCGATAGCGAC
>JBBQXH010000439.1:0-1816 GCA_038209835.1 Gaiellales bacterium
AGCCGGCTCGCTCGCCCACCTCGAGGAGAAGCGTGTGCCCACCGCTCGCCAGCAGACAGATGAACGGCGGATCGAGCGGATGCGGCTCGAGATAGAGGGACGCGACGTGCCCGTGCAGGTGATCCACGGGCGCGAGCGGGAGCCCACGAGACCAGGCAAGCGCCTTCCCGGCCGAGAGCCCGACGAGCAGAGCGCCGATCAGGCCGGGGCCACGGGTGACGGCGATCGAGCGGAGGTCACCGAGATCGGCGCCGGCAACCTCGAGAGCCTCGCGCACGACCGGAACCGTGAGCTCGAGATGGCGTCGCGATGCGACCTCCGGAACGACACCTCCGTAGCGCGCGTGGAGATCGGCCTGCGAGGAGACGACGCTCGACACGATGCGCCCCCCCGGCGTGACGCAGGCGGCAGCGGTCTCGTCGCACGAGGTCTCGAGCCCGAGGATCATGAGTCCCCACCTACCCCTCGGCCGCAGCGGTGGCGGCGATCGGGTCCTTCCACATCACGTAGGCGTCCTCGCGGTTGTCCGTGTAGTAGCCGCGGCGAACGCCGGTGATGCGGAAGCCGGCCTCCTCGTAGAGCCGGATTGCCCCGACGTTCGAGACCCGCACCTCGAGCGTGTAGCCTCGCATCGCATCGTCGCTGGTCGCGGCGAACAGCTCGTCGAGCAATCGCCGTGCAAGCCCCCTCCGCCGGTACGGCTCGTCGACCGCGAGGTTCATTACGTGCCACGCGTCGACGTAACGCGACACGATCAGGTAGCCGACGAGTCGATTCTTGCCATTCGGGTCGAACCCGCCGATGCAGAACGATGACGGCTTCGAGAGCTCGCCCGCGAACATCGACCGCGACCACGGTGTCGGGTAGGCGCGGCGCTCGACCTTCTCGATCCCGCCAAGATCACCCAGCGTGAGCCGACGGAGCTCGATCATCGTGAGCCCCGCGGTGAGGGCTTCAGGGTCTTGTCGGCGTCCGGAGCGCGCAGATACAAGGGCTCGACGTCCTCCGATCCGTAGTCGGAGGCGAGCCGCGCGTGATGGCGCGCCCACGGAATATGGCGAGGATCGTCGTCCGGCGGAACGACCGCGCCGGCTGCTTCCAGAACGGCCCGATACCGTACCGCCCCGTCGCCCACGCAGAGCTGCCCAACCTCGAGAGTCATGTCCTCCGGGCGAAGGCACCGGGGCTGCGGGTCGAGCGTGAACACCTCCTGACGGCGCGCGTCGATGACCGGGAGAGAGCCTTCCGCACCCGCGGCGAGCGCGTCGAGCGTCGACACGCCTGCCACAGGAGCGTCGAGTGAGAACGCGAGCGCCCGGGCGGTGACCAGGCCCATGCGGAGGCTCGTGTACCGCCCGGGACCCCGTCCGACCGCGATGGCGTTGACATCACGTGGGCCGGCACCCGCCTCGTCGAGAAGCCCGTCGACGTCGCCGAGGAGTCGCGCAGCCGTGGACAGACGCTCACCGAGAACGGCGCCGTCACGAACGAGCGCGGCAGTCGCCACGTCCGTGGCCGTATCAAAGGCGAGTACGAGCACCCTCAGAGACCTCGACCTCGAGCAAGCCGTCCCGGCTCTCGAGGCTGATCAGTCTACGGTCCCCTCCAGCGTGGCGGAGGAGGACGCGGGCGCGTGGCGTCGGCAGAGCGCCACCCGCCGCCTCCGGCCACTCGACGAAAGTGACGGCGTCCTCGAAGTACCGTTCGAGGTCGCCCCAGTCCTCCTCGGAGACGCTCGCGTACCGGTACAGGTCGAGATGCGCGACGGGAATCCTTCCGTCCGCATACTTGTGGCCGATCGTGAAGGTCGGGCTCG
>JBBQXH010000440.1:0-1786 GCA_038209835.1 Gaiellales bacterium
GCTGCTGACCGTTCCGACGAGCGTCATCTGGCTCGCCGCAGCAGCGGCGGCAGAGTGGGACGCCGTCAACAGACTCTTCCCGATCGACCGTGCCGTCAGCATCGTCATCCCGATCGGCTACTTCGTGGGGCTCGCCTGGAGCAGACTCCGACGATCGGGCGTGTCGAGCCTCGTCGTCGAGCTTCAGGAGGGTGGCGCGACGACGCTTCGCGATCGTCTCGCCCGAACGCTCGGCGATCCGTCGCTGGAGGTCGCTTACTGGATCGGCGAGGGGCGCGGCTGGGTCGACGGAGAGGGCCAGACCGTCGTCCTCCCGGAGCAAGGCGAACGGGCCGTTACCCAGGTGACGGCCTCGAGAGCTCCCGTCGCTGCGCTCGTCCACGACCCTGCCCTGCTCAACGACCCCGACCTCGTACGCTCGGTGGCGGCGACCGCCGGCCTCGTGCTCGAGAACGAGCGCCTTGCCGCCGAGGTCCGCGCCCAGCTCGCCGAGGTGCGCGCGTCCCGAACGAGAATCGTCGAGGCGACCGACGCCGAGCGCCAGCGGCTGGAGCGCGACCTCCACGACGGTGCGCAGCAGCGCCTCGTGGGGCTCTCGCTGAAGCTCAGGCTCGCACAGACTCGCGCGGACGACCCGGACGCCGTGGCGACGCTAGCGACGGCGCAGGAAGACCTCGAGCAGGCCCTCGCCGAGCTCCGCGAGTTCGCTCGTGGAATCCACCCCACCGTCCTGCGAGAGGACGGGCTCGACGCGGCAGTCGAGTCGCTCGCCCGCCGATCGCCCATCCCGGTAGAGGTGACCGGTACGGCCGGCGCCCGTCTTGCTCCGACGATCGAGCTGGCCGCCTATTTCTTCGTCTCCGAGGCGCTGACCAACGTCGCGAAGCACGCCCAGGCGACGCACGCGACGGTGACGATCGAGCGGGACGAGTCCGTCCTGCGAATCGCGGTTGCCGACGACGGCATCGGCGGCGCCGAAGCATCCCAGGGCAGCGGCCTGCGCGGCCTCGCGGATCGTCTTGCAGCCGTCGACGCCACGCTCGCGACCCACAGCGCTCCGGGCGCCGGCACCACGCTCGTTGCGGAGATCCCGTGCGGATCGTGATCGCGGACGACGCGGCGCTCGTGCGGGAGGGCGTTGCGCGACTCCTCGAGGATGCGGGCTTCGAGATCGCCGGCCAGGCGAGTGAGGCGAGTGAGCTGATGCTGCTCGTGCGCGATCGCCGGCCAGCCGTCGCGATTGTCGACATCCGCATGCCCCCGACGAACACGGACGAGGGGCTCGTCGCCGCGCAGGAGATCCGCCTCCGGTATCCGGAGACCGCCGTCCTCGTTCTCTCCCAGCACCTCGAGCCGCGCTACGCAGTACGCCTGCTCGAAGAGGCGCCCGGCGGCGTTGGCTACCTCCTGAAGGAGCGGGTCGGGCGGACGGACGAGCTCGTCGACGCGATCAGGCGCGTTGCCGCGGGCGAGTGCGTCGTCGACCGGGCCGTCGTCGACGAGCTCGTCGCGCGGGAGCGGCGGGACGATCTGCTCGCCGAACTCTCCGATCGCGAGCGAGAGATCCTCGGTCTGATGGCGGAGGGCCGCTCCAACCAGGGAATCTGCGAAACGCTGTGGTTGAGCCCGAAGACCGTCGAGACCCATACCCGCCACCTGTTCATGAAGCTCGGCCTCGAGGACGCGCCGGCCGACAACCGGCGCGTCCTTGCAGTCATCACGTATCTGCGTGGCTAGCCACACGGAGAATGTTTGGAGTCCGTAAGGAACCTCGAAGGGTTCAGGT
>JBBQXH010000441.1:0-1732 GCA_038209835.1 Gaiellales bacterium
GCCTTCGAGCCACGCCGACCACGCTGGACGCGAGCGCCGCATCACGACGCCCTCAGTCCACACTCGCGCGGATTCCATGCGACGCTCGTCGACGCCGTAGTTTCCGATCAGCGGGTAGCTGAACGTCAGCACCTGCGCCGCATAGCTCGGGTCGCTGATCGCCTCCTCGTAGCCCGCCATCGCGGTTGTGAAGCAGATCTCGCCCGCGGAGACCCCGGACGCACCGACGGAGCGCCCTGAGAAGGTCGCGCCGTCTTCGAGGACGAGGTGAGCGGTGCGCATCCGAGTTGCCAACTGTACGCGAACGGTGCATAATACGCAATCTAATGGCATATACTGCGATCATCGGAGCATCGGGCTACGCCGGTCAGGAGACGATCGACCGCGTCCTCGCCCACCCCGAGCTCGACCTCTTCGTGCTCGGCTCCGACTCGCTCGCCGGACAGCCCGCGAGTGCCCTCGACCCGAGACTGGCGCGCAATGGCGCGAGGCGCGCGCCGGCGTTCGTCACCAACGAGGAGGCGCTCGCAAGCGGAGCCGACCTCGTGTTCGTCTGTCTCGACCACGAGCGCGCAGCGGCGATGGAGCCACCCGCCCGCGGCGTCGTCGTCGACCTCTCGGGCGCCCACCGGCTCCGGGACGCCGCGCTCTACGATGACTGGTACGGCTTCGAGCATCCGCGCCCGGACGAGCTCGAGAGCTGGTCCTACTCGATCGCCGAGCTCGAGCCGCCGGCCGGACGGTTGATCTCGAACCCCGGCTGCTTCGCCGTCGCCGCCCTGCTCGCCCTGAAACCACTCGGCGAGATCGTCGATTCCGACAGCGTCGTGATCGATGGCAAGACGGGCATCTCGGGCGCGGGCAAGTCGTTGCAGCCCAGCTCCCACGCGAGCACTGTGCTCGAGAACGTCTCCGCCTACCGCGTGGGCCGGCATCAACATGAGCCCGAGATCGCCCAGGCGCTCGGCTTCCCCGTCTGCTTCGTCCCCCACCTCCTTCCGATCCGGCGGGGCCTGATCGTGACGTGCTACGTGAAGGCGGATGCCGCCGAGGCACGCGCTCGCCTCGAGGCCGCATACGTGACATCACCGGCGGTCACGGTGCTCCCGGAGGACGTCACCCCCGAGCTCGTGCGGGTGCAGGGCACGGATGCAGCCGAGATCGCCGTCTTCGAAGACCGGGCAACCGGCAAGACAATCGTGATCTCGGCGATCGACAACCTCGGGAAGGGCGCGGCCGGCCAGGCCGTCCAGAATGCGAACCTCGCGCTCGGCTACGGCGAGGCGGCAGGGCTCAGGCTCTCCGGAGTTCTCGTATGAGCGTCACCGCACCCAGAGGCTTCGTCGCATCCGGCATTCACGCCGGGATGCGCCGTGCGGCCAAGGACCTCGCGGTTGTCCGCTCCACCGCGCCCGCGACCGGCGCCGCGATGTTCACGACGAACCGAGTTCAGGCCGCGCCCGTCGTCGTCTCGCGCGCGCACCTCGAGTTGGCCGAGCCGCAGGCAGTGGTCGTGAACTCGGGGTCGGCGAACGCCGCCACGGGCCAGCGCGGCGAGCTCGACGCAATCGCGACAGCCGGCGAGGCGGGACGGCTCCTCGACCTCCAGGCCGAGCAGGTGCTCGTGATGTCGACCGGCGTGATCGGCGTCAGGATCCCGCTCGATCGTATGCTCTCGGGCCTGAAAGACGCGGTGGCCGGCCTCGACGAGAACGGTGGCGCCGATGCGGCC
>JBBQXH010000442.1:0-1725 GCA_038209835.1 Gaiellales bacterium
GTCCAGCTACGACCTGCTCGACGGCGCGACGCTCGCCGAGCTCGCGAAGCCGACGCGGTTCGAGAACCTCTGGCTCGTCCCGGCGAAGCCGGAGCTCGCCGGCGCCGTGGTCGAGCTGGCGCGCCGTGAAGACGGCGAACGTTTCCTCGCCGAGTCGCTCGGCGCCGCCGAGTCGGAGTTCGCGTTCGTGTTCGTGGACTGCCCGCCGTCGCTCGGGCCACTGACCGTGAATGCCCTTGCCGCCGCCGACCGCGTCATCGTCCCCGTCCAGTGTGAGTACTACGCGCTCGAGGGGCTCGCGCAACTCCTGAGCTCGATCGATCTCGTGCGAGCGCGCCTGAATCCACGGCTGACCATCGCGGGCATGCTTCTCACGATGGTGGACGGACGCACACGGCTGGCTGCCGAGGTCGCGAGCCAGGTCCGGCAGGCGTTCGGCGATCTCGTCTTCGAGGCCACGGTGCCGCGGAACGTGCGCCTCGCGGAGGCGCCGAGTCACGGCCTGCCGATCACGGCTTACGACGCGGGGTCGGCCGGGGCCGACGCCTATTACCGTGTCGCCTCGGAGTTGATCCAGCGGCGATGATCGAGTCCCCCGGGAAGGGCCGGCGTGGCCTCGGCCGCGGGCTCGAGCTGCTCATCGGTCCTGTGGCGCCGGGGGAAGAGCTCGTCCAACTTCCCGTTGGATCGATCCGCGCGAACCCCCGCCAGCCGCGCAAGGCGTTCGAGCCGGAGGCGATCGCGGAGCTCTCCGAGTCGATCCGCGTCCAGGGCATCGTCCAGCCAGTCCTCGTGCGCCCTGCCCCCGACGGAGGGTACGAGCTCATCGCAGGTGAGCGGCGCTGGCGGGCCGCTCGTGCGGCCGGCCTGGCGACGATTCCCGCGCTCCTGCGCGAGGTCGAGGACAGGGATGCGTTCCTGCTCGCCCTGGTCGAGAACGTTGCGCGCGAGAATCTTTCACCCATCGAGGAGGCCCGCGGCTACGCGGTGCTCGTCGACGAGTTCGATCTCTCGCTCGGCGACGTTGCCGAGCGAGTCGGTCGCTCGAAACCGTCCGTCTCGAATCGGCTGCGGCTGCTCGAGCTGCCGGAGGACGTCCTCGGGATGGTCGACGAAGGACGGCTGAGCGAGGGCCACGCACGAGCCGTCCTCGGGGTGCAGGGCGACGACGACCGAAGGCGGCTGGCCCGCCGAATCGTGCGCCACGGCATGTCGGTGCGCGCCGCCGAGCTTGCCGCTAGGCGCGCTGGCGCCCGTACGAAGACCAGGCGCCAGACACCGCTGCTCGATCCCGCGCTCGCCGAGCGCGCCAGGTTGGCGCTCGAGCAGCTGACCGGTGCGACCGTTCGTGTCGGGCGCGACCGCCTCGAGATCGCGTTGACGGACGAGACAGAGCTCGCCGAGGTCACCGAGGCGCTCGAGCTCGCCTGCGCCGCGGTGGAGGCCGGGCGGCCGAATGGAAGCGGCTAGAATTGCCCGTCGCTCGGGCGATTAGCTCAGTTGGTTAGAGCGCCGCTCTGATAAGGCGGAGGTCCCTGGTTCGAATCCAGGATCGCCCATCCCGAGGACGCTCTCCCGCGGACGATGAGCCGCGCGAGGTGGCACGCTACGATACGGCCACGGGTCAAATCTCGAGCCCCATTTGCCTTGATGCAGGAGATGGTCATCTACGGAGTGAGCTTCGACATGGTCGGGAAGCAGCCGATCGTGCTCCTGAAGACGTCC
>JBBQXH010000443.1:0-1684 GCA_038209835.1 Gaiellales bacterium
GCGGGCGCATCGCCGGAGGACCTGCGCCTCGTCGAGGCGCTCAAGGCGGGCGACGAGCCCGCGTTCACCGAGATCCTGAACCAGTACCACTCGTCGATGATCCGCGTGGCGATGATGTACGTCTCGAGCCGCGCCGTCGCCGAGGAGGTGGTGCAGGAGACGTGGCTCGGCGTCATCAAGGGACTCGCCCGCTTCGAGGGCCGCTCCTCGCTGAAGACCTGGATCTACCGGATTCTCACCAATACCGCGAAGACGCGCGCCGAGCGCGAGGGGCGGAGCATCCCGTTCTCGTCTCTCGCGGGTGAGAGCGACGAGGAGGGAGTCGTCGATGCGGATCGCTTCCACGACGCCTCCCATCCAAACTGGGGCGGGCATTGGGAGGCGTACCCGAGGAGCTGGAGCGAGATGCCCGAGCAGCGGCTGCTCTCCAACGAGATTCGTGGCCGGATTGAAGACGCGGTCGAGACGCTCCCGGCGACCCAGCGCACGGTCATCCGCCTGCGGGATATCGAGGGGTTCTCCTCGGAGGAGGTCTGCTCGCTGCTCGAGATCTCCGAGGGCAATCAACGCGTGCTCCTCCACCGCGCGCGCTCGAAGGTGCGGGCGGCCATCGAGGACTACCTCGACCAAGAGGACGAGTGAGCCCGATGGACGAGCTGACCTGCCGAGAGATCGTGGAGCTCGTGACCGACTACACGGAGGGGGCGCTTCCTCCGGCCGAGCGAGTGCGCTTCGAGAAGCACCTCGTCTACTGTCCGGGCTGCGTCTACTACCTCGGCCAGATGCAGCGGACGCTCGAGCTCGTCGGCGAGCTCAGGGACGAGGACTGCCCGCCCGAGGTGAAGGAGACGTTCTTGCAGGCGTTTCGCACCTGGCATGCAGCCGAGGAGGGAGCGTGATCTCCTACAAGTTCCTCGCACCGGGCGCGATCGGACGTTTTACCGGGTTTGCCTGGCCGTCTCCGATCGGCGGGCCTGGAGCCTGGGTCGAGGCCGAGCGCGTCGAGCTCTGCGCCAGCGGGATCCACGCGTGCCGGCCGGAGGATCTCCCGTACTGGCTCGACGACGAGCTCTGGGAAATCGAGCTCGCCGATGAGGTCGTCGCGGGCCACGACACCGTGGTCGCGCCGCGCGCGCCTCCTCGCTCGGGTGCCTGGCTGGTCGACCGAGGCTGCTCGCGACTTCGGCCGCGCCTGCGCGGATCGGGCGCACGAGCTCGCTGTCGAGAGCGACCGCACGAGGTCACCGCATGCAGCCGCCGTCGCCGGCGCTGCCACGACCTGCCGGATACACGCGGACGCGCCGTCGACGGCGTCCGCGTACGTCGCCTGGATGGCGTTCGTCGGCTACGCGTTACGCTGGATCGGCACCATGCTCGACGACGACGACGGCAGATCGGAAGCACGCCGGCAGGCCGGCTGGCTCGCCGACCGACTCGGGCTCCCACCGATCTGACCCGCCCTATCTGACGGTGACCCTGGGCCGCCGGCTGCGCCCGACCGCGCCGGCGAACTCGAGCTCACCGCCCAGGCCTCGAATGCGAGCCGGCTGGCGATCAATCCGCTCGTCTACGCCGGTGTGTCGATCGGCTTCGACCGGATCGAGGACCTCGAGGTAGTGCTTCCGCGAGACGTCTTCACCCGCCTACCGCTTCCCTGGGAGGCGGCGTTCCTGGCGGGGCGGTG
>JBBQXH010000444.1:0-1679 GCA_038209835.1 Gaiellales bacterium
CCGACCGGGAGCTCCGGTCGGTTCTGGTTCCCGTGCTCGATGGCGTTCATCGTCGCCTCGGCCACCGCGGTCTTCAGGCGCTCGAGCCTTCCGGTCGGCACACCGAGCCCCTCGACCGCGGACGCGACGCGCGTCATCACCTCGCGTTCGTTCCCGGGCTCGCTCGCAACGTCGAACTCCGCGAGCACCCGGGAGTGCCCGTTGGGGGAGTATGCGGGAGAGGTGCCGGCGCCCCGCTTGAGGGCAACCATCGTGATGTCGTCCTCCTGCTCCCAGCCGGCGCCCGTGAACGTCTCGAGCTCTGAGAGTAGGCGGTCGATCAGCTCCGTTCCCGCCGGTTGCTCGGCGACGAGCGCTCCGAGCCGTGGGCCGCCGAACATCTCGCGGACGGGATTGTGTGCCTCGACGAGCCCGTCGCTGTAGAGGAGGATGCTCTCGCCAGGCGCGAGGACCGCCTCCTTCTCCTCGTACTTCATCTCGCTCATGAGCCCGAGCGGCATGCCCGTCGCGCGCAGCTCGATCGGGCTTCCGCTCTCCGTGCGCACGAACGGAAGGTTGTGTCCCGCGTTCGCGAAGCGCAGCAGCCCGGTATGGGGATCGAGTACGCCGTAGAGACAGGTGACGAACATCTTGGGCGGGATGTCCGGGACGAGGAGCTCGTTCACGCGTTCGAGCACTTCACCCGGATGCATGACCCGCTGGGCCGAGGCGCGCAGCACACTTCGCGTTGCCGCCATCACCATCGCCGCGGGGACGCCCTTGTCGGTCACGTCCCCGACGACCAGCCCGACCTTGCCCTCGGGGAGCTCGATGAAGTCGTAGAAGTCGCCGCCGACCGCCCTAGCCGGCCGGTAGTACGCGGCCACCTGCCAGCCGGGGAGGTCGGGAAGCTCTTTCGGGAGGAAGTTCTGTTGGATCAGGCGCGCGACCTCGAGCTCCTGCTCGATCCGCTCCCTCGCTCTGACCTCGACTTCCTGCTCGCGCACCAGCTGGCCGACCCGGACGGCCGGTGCAGCCTGGGCAGCGAGGTTGTCGAGGAGCTTGCGGTCGTCGCTCGAGTAGGCCTGGTCGGAGAGCCGCGGCCCGAGGTTGAGGAGCCCGATCAGCTCGCCCTGGCTGACGAGCGGCACGACCAGCTTCACGCCTGCCGCCCGCAGGTCGGCGAGCGCGGGCGAGTCGAGCTCGAGCGACTCGATGTCGACGGCTCCCGGAGCGCTCTGGAAGTAGGCAACGATCGGGTCGTTCGGGGCGATGTCGACCGGCGGCGCGTCCAGCTCGCGTGTCTCGGCGGCCGGCGCCTGCACCGCCGGCATCTCGACCTCGGTGGCGGTACCGCCACGGCTGATCGCCCGTCTCAGGTTCTGCGCAATCGTCGTCATCTCAGGTCCTTTCTATCGCCCGAGCGTCCGGAGATCGTTACGGGAAGGGTTACGGCGTCGAGTTTCGGTCGAATCCAGAGCGAAAGGTGCGTCGGCTGCATCGTCTCGCGGACGACAGCGCCGAGGTCGGCGCCGAGCTGATCGAGGTCGACCTCGTCTCTGAGCCGGGCCGAGAACGCGGTGAGTGTCTTCTCGGCGTCGTAGCGCTTCCGGTAGAAGCGGCGGTCGACGAGCGCCTGGATCCGGCCCCGCGCTGGGCGGAAGAGCGCAGCCACCGCAAGGGTCGAGCCAGCGATGGCG
>JBBQXH010000445.1:0-1666 GCA_038209835.1 Gaiellales bacterium
CTCTCGGAGACCGGTGACCTTCAGGCGCTGGCGAAGCTCCGCGACAAGATCCCGCCTGGGCTCGTCGAGGTGATGCACGTGCCGGGGTTGGGCCCGAAGACCACCCGGCGGCTCTGGCAGGAGCTCGGGATCACGAGCGTCGACGATCTCCGTGCCGCCGCGCAGGCACAGCGTCTCCGCGATCTCCCTGGCCTCGGCGCGAAGACCGAGGAGAGCGTCCTCAGGGCGCTCACGGCTCCGGCTGGCCGGCCGACTGCGACCGGGCGCGCGCTGCTCGGCCGGGTGCTGCCGTTCGTCGAGGCGGTGGTGGCCGAGCTCCAGGCGCACTCCGCCGCCGACCGCGTCTCGGAGGCCGGCAGCGTGCGCAGGCGCACTGAGACCGTCCGGGACCTCGACGTCATTGCGACAGCGACCGATCCGAGCGCGCTCATCGAGCACTTCACAACCCTTCCCTGGGTCGCCGAGATCGTCGCGAAAGGGGGGACGAAGGCGACCGTGGTCTCGCACGACGGGCTTCGGTTCGACCTGCGCGTCGTCCCGCCCGACTGTTACGGCAGCCTCCTCCAGCACTTCACCGGCTCGAAGGAGCACAACGTCGCCTTGCGCGAGGACGCAGTCCGCCGAGGCCTATCCGTGTCGGAGTACGGGGTCGAGACAGTCGACACCGGGGAGGTCGCCCAAATGGCGACCGAGGAGAAGCTCTATGCCTGCCTCGGCTACGCGTGGATCCCGCCCGAGTTGCGCGAGAACTCGGGCGAGCTGGACGCCGCGCGAGCCGGCGAGCTTCCCGCGCTCGTCGACCGGGCCGCCGTCTGCGGCGATCTCCACACGCACACGGACTGGTCGGACGGGAAGGCGACGCTCGAGGAGATGGTCGCCGCGGCGTGGGCGCGCGGGTACCGGTACTACGCGATCTGCGACCACGCGAAGCGGCTGCGGGACGGTCGCATCGAGCGCCAGGCGGAAGAGATCGCGGCCCTCAACCGTGACCTTCCCGACATCGAGCTCCTGTCGGGTGTCGAGGTGGACATCAGGGCCGATGGCTCGGTCGATCTGCCCGACGAGGTGCTGGCCGAGCGCGACTGGGTCGTGGCGTCGGTGCATTCGGGGTTCCGGGATCCGCCCGAGACGATCACGCGCCGGATCCTCGCCGCGATCGAGCATCCGCATGTGGACTGCATCGGGCACCTGACCGGGCGGAAGATCAACCGCAGGTCGCCGTACGACGTCGATCTCGAGGCGATCTTCGAGCGCGCCGCCGCAACCGGAACGTGCCTCGAGATGAACGGGCAGCCAGACCGGCTCGATCTTCGCGACTCTCATGCGCGTGCGGCGGCCCAGGCCGGCGTGCGGATCGTGCTCTCGAGCGACGGTCATTCGACGGGCGCGCTCGACTACATGGATCTCGCCGTCGCCCAGGCTCGCCGGGCCTGGTTGACGTCGGCCCAGGTCGTCAACACCCACGAGTGGGCGGAGGTGAAGGCGATGATGGCGACGTGAGCGACTTCCGCAGTGACGGAGCTGCCGCGCTCGAGTGGATCGCGCAGTACCTCGAGCGCGTGGACGAGCTTCCCGTGCTCGCTCAGGTCGAGCCGGGGGACATCCGGGCCGCACTTCCCGCCGCTCCACCGGAGCACGGCGAGCCCTTCAGCGCGGTGCTGGGCGA
>JBBQXH010000446.1:0-1666 GCA_038209835.1 Gaiellales bacterium
AGCTCAGCATCCCATGCACGACACCCTCGACCGCCTCGAGTGGCGGCTCGTCGCCACGCAGGCGATCAACCGGGACGAGTCCCTGGCCGAGAAGTGCGCGGGTCTCCTCCTCGACCCGGCCGGGCGAGGTGACCCCCCGACCGCGAAGTCGTCCCTCGGCATAGTCCACCCGGTTGCGCGAAAGGCCAGAGTACCGGGAACGAAGGAAGGTGTAGAGCTCGGGCCTGCCGCCGTCGAGCCACGCAAATCGCAGGAGCGCGAGCAGCCCCCTCCCGAGAGAAGTTCGCGGAAGGCGAATCGATCCGTCGATCTCGAAGGGGATTCCGAGTGCGCCGAACGCGGTCTCGAGCGGCGCGCGGACCCCTTCGAGCGAGGGTGCGATAACCCCGATGTCCTCAGGCGGAACGCCGCCGCGGAGCAGGTCGAGGATCTCGTCCCCGACGAGCTCGAGGGTGGCTCGCCTGCCCGCGGCCTCCAGGAATCGCACCGCTCCGTCGAGCGGCGGAGCCTCGTCGACGGCGTCTTCGAACAGCCCGCGTTCGAGATGGGCGAGCGCGGGCGCCTCGTACCAGTTCTGAGCCGGGCGCTCTTCGACGGACGGCCCGGCGAGGCGGGCGAGGTCATTCGCCGTTCGCTCGAGCGCCGCGAATGCGGTTCGGGATGGCTCGTATGGCAGCGACACGACCACTTCCGTCCGGGCTGCGAGCCCTTCGATGAGAGCCCATTGGGCGCCCGTCAGATCCTCGAAGCCGTAGACGAACACGGGCGACTCGTCCCAGGCGGCGAGATCACGTGCGACGAGTGCTGCCGCCTTCGCCGCGACGAGATCTCGATCGAGGGCGCCGAGGCGGTCGAGCTCGAGTCGGTAGGCCCGGTAGAGGCGACCGAGCTCGCCGTCGACCTCCTCCGGTTCGACGAGACCGACCTCGAGCTCCGAGACAGCCTCGCCGAGTGCCTCGCCGAAGCCGCCGAAACGCGCGGATGCGTCGAGCTGCGGCAGATCGGTTCCGGAAACGACTCTCCGTAGGACAAGCCCGCGCTGAAGCGGGGAGAGCACGACCTCCCGCCGGGACCGCACGATGCGCGTGGCCAGGTCCCCGAACGTGCCGATCCACCCGCCGAGCAGAGCGGGGGCTCGTCGCAGGAGATCGCGTTCGATCCGCTCTACATCGTCTCGATTCGGGACGACGAGAGACGGCTCCCGGTCGAGCGCGGCAACGTAGCGATCGAGCAGCGAGGCGACCTTGCCGGCGTTCGCGGGGCCCGTGAGCAGGGCCAGCGGCACCCGTCCACTCTAGTGCACCGCTCCGGAAGTGCGGCGCGCCCTGGCGCTGCAAAGCTGCGCCGTACTTCGTCCTCGGTCGCGCCCATATGACGTGCATATGGGCGCTCCCTGCGTCCTTGCCCGGCTTGCTTTTCGCTCGCCAGGATCATCACCGAACTTCCGGACGGAGCACTAGCGTCGAGACGAGACGCTCTCCCGTGTCGTTGGGTTTTCCGTCGAAGGGCGACGCAACGGCGCTTTCGCGGGGTTACCTACGACGCGATCTTCGGCCGGCGGCCGCGGCGAGCGGCAGCCCGACCGGGCATTCCCTGCGCGCAGTCGTCGCAGAGATCGGCGGCTTTCGCGCCCCGCCTGGCGTCCGAATAGGCCAGGCGAAGCGTT
>JBBQXH010000447.1:0-1650 GCA_038209835.1 Gaiellales bacterium
CGCTGGGTGGGCTCCTCTCCCGGGAGGGCACAGAGGTCACTGGAGCCGAATGCGTCGGAGTAAGCTTTCCCGGCTTCTTCGAGATCCTCGACTCGCTCGCCGTTCGCTGACGGGACACGCAATGACCGATCGGAAACCGACCGGAAACCGGGACATCGCCGTCTGACGTCCGCACCGCATCGCCGGAGGGCGCGACCGCGCCTGCGCTTGCCGAGAGCGCTCTAGCGCCGATGATCGTCGCGATCGACGGGCCCGCCGGGGCCGGAAAGAGCACCGCCGCACGGCTCCTCGCCGATCGGCTCGGGTTCAGCTACCTGGACACGGGGGCGATGTATCGGGCTCTGACCTGGCTCGCGCTCGAGAACGGCGTTGTCCTCGAAGACGAGGAGGCGCTCGCCTCGCTGGCGAGGACGCATCCCGTCTCGTTCGAGGACGGACACGTCGAGATCGCCGGCCGCGACGTGACGCTCGAGATCCGTGAGGCTCGGATCGATCACGCCGTCTCGGCTGTCGCGCGCCACCAGGTCGTTCGACAGATCATGCGGGAGCGTCAGCAGCAGCTTGCGCATGCGGGCGATGCCGTGCTCGAAGGACGCGATATCGGGACGGCGGTGTGTCCCGACGCAGACGTGAAGGTCTACCTGATTGCGGATCCGGATGAGCGTGCCCGCCGCCGCGGAGGGCAGCGACCCGAGGCACGGCTCGACGAGACACTCACCGACCTGCGCCTGCGCGACGAGCTCGACGCGGTTCAGATGCAGCAGGCGCCCGACGCGCGGCTCGTCGACACGACACATCTCGACGTGGAGGATGTCGTCGCGCTCCTCGTGGCAATGGTCGAGGAACGCGGGCGAGGATGACGGAGACCCGCGTACGCGATGCACTCGTCCCGGTCGTCTGGTGGACGTTCGGCAAGGGTGTCCTCGGCTCCTTGACGCACGTGCTCGCTCGACTCAAGGTCTACGGGGCCGAGCGCATCCCGCGTGAGGGGGGTGCGATCCTCGCTTGCAACCACTTCGCCTACATCGACGCCGCAGCGTTCGGCACGGCCTCCCCTCGACGGATCGTCTACGTCGCCAAGGAGGAGCTTCACCACATGCCCGGGCTCGGCCCGCTGATCCGCTCTCACGGGACGCTCGCGCTTCGTCGCGGAGAGTCCGACCGGGACGCCCTTCGGCGGATGCGCGAGACCGTACGCAACAACGAGATGCTCGGGATGTTCATCGAGGGGACGCGCCAGAGGGACGGGATCCTGGGAGAGGCCAAGCCAGGCGCCGCGATGGTCGCCATGCGCGAAGGTGTTCCGATCGTGCCCGCTGCCGTGCACGGCTCTCTCGACTGGAACTGGAACTTCAAGCCGGTCTCGGTTGCCTTTGGCGAGCCGATGCGCTTCGAGACGTATCCGCGCAGCTCGCGTGGCTACCGGCAGGCCGCCGATGAGGTGATGGCCGAGATCCGTCGGCTCTGGGCCTTCCTGGTCGAGATGCACGAGCTGGGGCGACCAGACGGACGTCCCCCGGGCCGGGCTCACGTCCCGTCCAGGGCACCGGAATGAGTTCAGTTCAGCCTCGCCAACTCCTAACCTCGCGCATCCCTCGCCGGCACCGGCGGAGCCCGGCTTCCGACCGGCGGGAGCCGTCGCCGGCGAGG
>JBBQXH010000448.1:0-1649 GCA_038209835.1 Gaiellales bacterium
GCAGGAGCGGGCGCGAGGCTGGTCGCGAGCGGACGTGGCGGCGTAGGATCCGCTGGCAACCACCGCCCGTCCCGCGAAGAGGAGGAATCGATGCCCGTCGAGCCCGGGAAGATCCGCAACGTCGCCGTCGTCGGCCATCGCGGGACGGGGAAGACGTCGCTCGTCGAGGCTCTGCTCTTCCAGTCGGGCGCGACGAACCGCCTGGGGTCGGTCGAGCAGGGTTCTACGGTCGCCGACTGGGACGAGGACGAGCACAAGCGCCAGATGTCCCTTTCGAGCGCGCTCTGCCACATCGAGTGGCAGGACGTCAAGATCAACCTCGTCGATACCCCGGGCGACGCCGGGTTCCAGGCCGACACGCTTGCCTCGCTTCGTGTCGTCGAGGGGGCCCTGTTCGTCCTCAACGGCGTCGCGGGCGTCGAGGTGCAGACCGGCCGTCTCTGGGGGCGCTGCGAACAGCTCGGCGTCTCGCGCCTGCTCTTCGTCAACATGCTCGACCGGGAGCGCGCCGATTTCTTCTTCGCCCTCGACCAGATCCGCTCTCAGCTGTCCGAGCGCTGTGTGGCAGTCCAGATCCCGATCGGGCACGAGCACGAGCTGAAAGGCGTCGTCGACCTCCTGCACCTGCGCACGTACCTGACGCCGGACGGCCAGCGCGAGGGATCGCCGGTCGAGATGTCCGCCGAGATCGCCGACCAGGCGGCCGAGTATCGCGAGAAGCTCGTCGATGCGGTCGTCGAGACGGACGAGGCGATCATGGAGCGTTACCTCGAGGGCGAGGAGATCGGCGGCGAGGAGCTCTCGCGGGCGCTCGAGGCCGCGGTCTTCCGGCGCGAGTTGTTCCCGGTCGGATGCGGCGCCTCGACCCAGAACCTCGGAACGACAGGACTGCTCGACCTCCTGGTCGAGGGCATTCCCTCGCCGGCCGAGACGATGGACGAAACCGCGCCCGACGGCACGGCTGCCTTCGTGTTCAAGACCGTCGCCGATCCGTTCGCCGGCAAGATCACCGTCTTCCGCGTGCTCGGCGGATCGCTCAAGGGAGACTCGACGATCGTCAACCAGCGCACGAAGGGCAAGGAGCGGCTCGGTCAGCTGATGGAGCTCCAGGGGAAAGACCATCAGCAGGTTCCCGAGTTCGTCGCCGGCGACATCGGCGCCGTCGCCAAGCTGAAGGAGGCGATGACCGGTGACGTGCTCGCCGCCAGCGACAAGCCCATCGAGATCGAGCCCATTGCCTTCCCCCAGCCCGTCATGAGCTTTGCGGTGACCCCGAAGGCCAAGGGCGACGAGGAGAAGGTGACCTCGGCCCTGCGCAGGCTCGCCGAGGAAGACCCGACCCTCGTCCTTCGACGCGACGACCAGACGGGTGAGAGGCTTCTCGCCGGTATGAGCCAGATGCACGTCGAGGTCGCCGTCGACCGGCTGAAACGCCGCTTCGGCGTCGAGGTGGATCTCCATCAGCCACGCGTCCCCTATCTCGAGACGATCCGCAAGGAAGCGCGTGCCCGGCATCGCTACAAGAAGCAGACCGGCGGCCGCGGTCAGTTTGGCGACTGCGACATCGTCATCGAGCCGCTCGACGGGCACCAGGGGTACGAGTTCGTCGACAAGATCGTCGGCGGTGTCATCCCGCAGAGCTTCAGGCC
>JBBQXH010000449.1:0-1646 GCA_038209835.1 Gaiellales bacterium
GAGCCGAAGGTCCGGGGCCGCTCGCCGGCGTTCGTGTCGTCGAGCTCGGGCAGCTCCTCGCAGGGCCGTTCACCGGACGCCTGTGGGGAGACATGGGGGCGGAGATCATCAAGGTCGAGGCACCCGGTCAGCCCGATCCGATCCGCGAGTGGGGCAAGGCGCGCTACAAGGGGCGTTCCGTGTGGTGGCCTGTCCAGTCGCGCAACAAGAAGTGCGTCACGCTGAATCTTCGGACGGAGCGAGGCCAGGAGCTTCTGCTCGAGCTCGTCAAGCGCTCCGACGTGCTGACGGAGAATTTCCGGCCGGGCACGCTCGAGCGCTGGAATCTCGGCTGGGATCAGCTCAGCGAGGCGAATCCGAAGCTGATCCTGGCTCGAATCTCGGGGTACGGGCAGACGGGTCCCTACGCCGAGCGGGCGGGCTTCGCGTCGGTTGCCGAGGCGATGGGCGGCATCCGCTACATCAACGGCTTTCCGGATCAGCCTCCGCCGAGGATGCACATCTCGCTCGGCGACTCGCTCGCCGGCATGTTCGCGGCCCAGGGCATCCTGGCGGCGCTCTACAAGCGCGATGCGCTCGGTGACGGCCGCGGTCAGGTGGTCGACGTCTCGCTGCTCGAGTCGTGCTTTGCGATGCTCGAGAGCGTGGTTCCCGAATACGACCTGCTGAAGACCGTCCGCGAGCCCCAGGGAACGAATCTCAAGGGCATCGCGCCCTCGAACATCTTCAAGTCGCGAGACGGCAAGTGGATCGTGATCGCCGCGAACGCCGACAAGGTCTTCGGGCGGCTCTGCGAGGCGATCGGGCGACCCGAGCTGGCCGACGATCCGAAGTTCTCGAACCATCTCGCGCGCGGCGAGCACCAGGACGAGATCGAGGGGATCATCGGCGACTGGGCTTCGGTGCGTGACGCGGTCGAGATCGATGAGACGCTGAACGGGGCGGGTGTCATCTGCGGTCCCGTCTACACGATCGCCGACATCTTCGAGGACGAGCACTTCTGGGCACGCGAGATGCTGCTGCGCCACGAGGATCCCGAGTTTGGCGAGTACATCGGTCCGGGAATCGTTCCGAAGTTCTCGGAGACGCCGGGTGCTGTGCGCTGGTCGGCGACCTGGGAAGAGGGGAGCCACAACTCGGACGTCTACGGCGGGCTGCTCGGGCTCACGGACGCTGAGATCGGCGCGCTGAAGGAGGAGGGAGTCCTATGAGCGTGCCGAGGGTGACGATCTGCGACGTCGGCCCGCGCGACGGGCTCCAGAACGACCCCAAGATCCTCGATTCAGAGACGCGTGCCGAGCTGGTCAACCGGCTCGCTGCAGCGGGCCTGCCGCGGATCGAGGCCGTCAGCTTCGTCAACCCGGCGCGGGTGCCGCAGATGGCAGGCGCCGAGGAGGTCGTCGCCGGGATCGACAGGACACCCGGTGTCGTCTACGCAGGTCTCGCCCTGAACGAGAAGGGCTACGACCGCCTTGTCGCGACCGGGCTCGACGAGGTGCACTTCGCATTCGCCTCGACCGAGACGTTCAACCAGCGCAACTCGAATGCCTCGGTCGAAGACTCGCTCGTGGCGGCCGAGCGAATCGTCGCGCGTGCGCACGATGACGGGATTCGCGCGACGGTGACGATCGGCGCATCCTTCGGAT
>JBBQXH010000450.1:0-1623 GCA_038209835.1 Gaiellales bacterium
CGTCTCCATCATCGCACCGAGGGTTCCGGCGGTGAGGTCGTCGAATGCGAGGTGAAGGCCGCCAGCCGCCGAGGCGAGGCCTGGAGCGCAGCTCATTGACGCGCTCTGGGACGGTGTGGCATCTGCGACGACGAACCCGATCCGTGCAGCGCGAAGCGCGTGCGCCTCCGCAAGCGCGTCCGTCAGCGGATCCCCACCCGGACGGAGTGGCACGGTCGGGAGTCCGTCTGTGACGCAGACGACGAGCGGAAAGGCGTTGGGATGCTTGACCATCTCCTGGCGAAGCAGGCGCCGCGCCCGGACGAGCGCGTCCGCGAGCGGCGTCCGGCCCGAGAGCGGGATCCGCTCGAGCTGCCGTGTCGCGCGGGAGAGGCTTCGCGTGAGCGGCAACGCGACCGTCGCCTCGGGAACCCCTCCCTTGAACGCGACGAGCGCGACGCGGTCGCCCCTGTGCGTCGCGTCCTCGAGCAGCCGCAGGGTCAGACCCTTCACCTTCTCGACCATCCGCTCAGCCTGGACCGAGTAGCTGTTGTCGACGATGAAACAGACCGCGAACGGCGAGCGATGCTCGCGGAGCTTGCGGCGCAGATCCTCCGGCTCGATCGTCGTTCGCCGGCGGATCGCGGCGGCGCGCACGGTGGCGTCGAGCGCCAGGTCGCTCGAGTGTGCGCTCAGGCGGTGCCGCGCATACTTTCCCTTGCGGAGGCTGACGAGTGACCGAGCCCTGCGGCCGATTGCCCCACGCACCACTGCGTCACGCCGGCCGGGCCTCGCGAACACGAGCGCAGCGTTCACGTCGACATCTGCGACCTCGGGGATCCCCTCGATCAGGTCGAGGCGGGCGAGTGATCCGGGCTCGCCGCCCGGAGCGCTTTTTTTTCGTCGATCCCGACGGAGAGCACGTCCTCGAGCGCACGCTCGACTTCTTGCCTCGAGAGCTCGGGTGCCGGCGCGAACGGATCGATCGCCAGTCGATGGCCGAGCGCGAGCTCGCCCGCATCGACGATGTCTCGCGTCTCGACGGTCTCGCGCCCGTCGAACGCTGCCAGGGCCTTCGCGCACTGGAGGACGGTCACGTCGGCCCGGTGGCTCCCCGCGCCGACGCGCAGGACGAGCCCGGCGATCGCCTCGTACAGCTCCTCGGCGACGCGAACCTGGGGGAGACGCGCCTGCGCCTGGCGCAGCGCAGCCGAAAGGGACTCCTGATCGGAGGCGTACGCGGCTTGAAGCGCGGCCGCATCGGCTGTGAACGCCTCCCGTCGGCGGATGATCTCCGCCCTGCGGCGAACGTCGACGATGGGCTCCGCCTTCACCTCGAGCCCGAGCCGGTCGGCGAGCTGCGGGCGAAGCTCGCCCTCCTCGGGATTCATCGTTCCGACGAGGAGGAAGCGAGCCGGGTGGGAGACGGAGAGCCCTTCCCGCTCGACGATGTTGACCCCGAGGGCCGCAGCGTCGAGGAGGAGGTCGCCGAGATGGTCGTCGAGCAGGTTGATCTCGTCGACGTAGAGGATGCCTCTGTTCTCCTCTGCGAGGAGGCCCGGCTCGAGCGCCCGCTCTCCCTCGCGCAGCGCCCGGTCTATATCGATCGTCCCGGCGACGCGATCCTCGGTCGCTTTCAGCGGG
>JBBQXH010000451.1:0-1612 GCA_038209835.1 Gaiellales bacterium
CGACGCGCCGCGGCTCCGGGTCACCAGCCGCCAGCCGCTCCATCATGGCCTCGACCTCGCCCTCCTCGATCGTTCCCTTTCGAAGCAGGCGTCGCTCGGCGCTCCACAGCCAGCGTTCGTAGTACGAAGCGTCGAGGTAGGCCCCCGGATCCATCTCCTCACGGGTCGCCCTTCCACCTGGCCCGGCGCCGAGACCCTCAGAGCTGATCAGCAGATGGATCGCGAAGACCCGGGACTCCCAGCGTTCGTGGTAGGGGAGATCACCGCCGGGCTCCACGATGGCCGAAAAGCCGTGCATCCCACCCATGTCGTGGACGCCGTCCACCGAGCGAGTCTAGCCGCGGAAGTGCTCGACGGTCTCGCGCACGGCGTCGGCGAGCGGCGTGACCTGGACGGTGCCGACGGTGGCGGCGAGCCCGCCGGTCGCCATCTCCTCCGGAAGCGGAAGCTGCCGGTCGTCGAACGTCACCTTGCCGACCACGTTGGGCGCGGCGGCCTCGATTGACGCGACGACCTCGCTCATGTGGGCGAATGAGCCAGGCATGTTGAACACGGTAGCGCCCTCGAAGCTCGAGCGGCTCATGCGGACGAGCGCGCGCGCGACGTCGGCGGTGTAGTTGAAGACGAGCCGGCCGCCGTAGTCGATGTGGTACCCCTCACCGCGCGCGGCGGCGGCCATCGCATGCGTCGGCTCGGCCGTGATGCCCTGGTCGCGGGCCGGACCGAAGACGTTGTAGGGCCGCAATCCGAGCGACGGAACTCGCTCGTCCTGCCAGTAGATCCGCGCGCTCCCCTCGTTCGCCTGCTTGTAGACACCGTAGTGGGTGCTCGGATGGGCGTCGGCATTCTCGTCGCTGACGGCTCGGTCGGCATCCGCGGCGCCGTACAGCGCGGCCGAGCTTGCGTACACGATGGGTCCCGCGATCCGGTCGCGCCTCGCCTTGACCGCCTCGAATGCGTTGACCGTGCCGAGGACGTTGACCGCCGCGCCGAGGGCTGGATCCTCCCGGCAGAACGGGATCTGGAGCGCGGCGAGGTGGATCACATGCGTGATCTCATGCTCGTCGAGTGCTCGCTCCAGGTCATCCTTCTTCATCACGTCGCCTCGAACGAGAGGTACGCGCGAGACGTCGCGCTCGCTCATGATCTCGTGCAGCCGCCGGGGGTCAGAGCCGAGATCGAGTCCGATGACCTCCGCGCCCTCCTCGAGCAGGACGCGTGCCGTCCAGGCGCCGAGGCAGCCGAGGACGCCGGTAACGAGAAATCGCTCGCTCAATAGACGGCCCGGCCGCCCGAGAGGTCGAAGCAAGCGCCCGTGGTGAAGTCGGTCTCCTCGCTCGCGAGGAAGCAGGCGAGACTCGCGACCTCCTCAGTTCGCCCGAGCCTGCCGAGTGGGATCTTCGAGACCATGTAATCGACGTGCTCCTGCGTCATGTCCCCGAGCATTGGCGTGTCGACCACAGCAGGTGCGATCGAGCTGACGCGGATCCCCGTGTCAACGAGATCCTTGCCGAACGCCTTCGTCATCGCGATCACGGCCGCTTTGCTGGACGAGTAGGCGGCGGCCATCGGGTTCCCTTCCTTGCCCGCGACCGAGGCGATGTTGACGATC
>JBBQXH010000452.1:0-1609 GCA_038209835.1 Gaiellales bacterium
GCTTCCGCGGGTTCGGTGGTGACGCATGACCTGGCCGTGCGACGAGGGGAAGCTCGAGCGCGTCCGCGGACTGATGGCCGACCGCGACCTCGACGCGCTCGTCGTGCGCGCGCCTGACAACGTCCTGTACCTCTCCAACTACCAGTCGATGAAGGGGTACGACGTGCTCGTCTTTCCACGCGAGGGCGAGCCGGCGCTGATCGTGCTCGAACCGCAGGCCGACGACGCCGCGCGCACGGCCTGGACGCAGGACATCCGCCTCTTCCGCGGCTATGACGAGGACGACCCGCGCCCGCCGACCTCGCGGTCGCTCGAAGCGGCGCTCTCGGTTCTACGCGAGCGAGGCATCGAGCGAGTCGGGCTCGAGCTCTCGCAGGGCACCCAGACGGCCGACCTGATGGTCGGCGAGCCGACCGTGCCGACCCAGGCGTTCTTCGACGCCTTCCCGGGTCGGGTGGACGCGTCGCCGCTCCTAGTCGAGGCGCGGGCTCTCAAGACCCCGCAGGAGATCGAGCGCATGCGCCTAGCGAACGAGATCGCGGCCCTCGCAATGGAGCACATCGCGGAGCGACTCCGCCCGGGCATGACCGAGTGCGAGGCCGCGGCGAGCTGGGAGAGTGCGGTACACGCGATCGGAACCGGCTTCCGCGGACAGGTCGAGCACGCCCGGGGGTACTCGCTCGTCTGGTCTGGCCCGGGGATCCGGACGTTCACGGCGACGGGCAACCGGCTGGTGCAGGAGCACGAGCCGACGCTGTTCGAGATCTGGGTCTGCGCCGACGGGTACTGGTGCGACCACACGAAGAACCTCTGCCCTGGCGAGCTCCGCACCGAGTACGTCGAGCTGCTCGAGCTGCTGCTTGCCGTCTTCGAGGAAGCGCGGGCCCACGCCGTCGACGGCGCGAGCTTGCCGGAGCTCGATCGCCTGATCCGGGCGGGTATCGCGCGGGGCGGGTATCCCGGCCAGCCGTCCCACCCCGTCGCGCACGGCGTTGGTGCGCGTGCCCACGAGCCCCCCTATGCGCACCAGGCCGGCGGCGGCATGATCGCCAAGGACATGGTGCTGGCAATCGAGCCGGGGATCTACTGGGAGGGTGGGGGAGGCCTTCGCGTCGAGGACAACTTCCTCGTTACCGACAGCGGGAACGAGAAGCTCTGCTCGTTTCCCGACGACTTCAGGGAGGTGGTGTGCGGTGCGTGAGCTAGTCAATCCCCCCGACATCCATCCGGCGCCGGGCTTCAGCCACGTGGCGATCGCGACGGGCACCCGGTTTATCCATGTGGCCGGGCAGGTGGCGCTCGACGAGCAGTTCGGGCTCGTCGGCGGCGACGACCTCGGCGAGCAGACGAAGGCGGCGATGCTGAACGTCGAGCGCGCTCTCGTAGCCGCCGGAGCTGGGTGGGACAACGTCGTTCGCCGGACGATCTACACGCTGCAGCCGACCGAGTACGAGACGATCACGGCAGCGATCGACGAGATCACGGGCGGCGCCGACCACCCGGCGCAGACGATCGTCGGCATCACGGGTCTGGCGGTTCCCGGTCTGCTGATCGAGATCGAATGCACGGCGGTCACCGGCGCGTGAGCGACTACGCAGATCTCGAGCTC
>JBBQXH010000453.1:0-1605 GCA_038209835.1 Gaiellales bacterium
GTTCGAGATCCTGACGGCAGCAGCGCTGGCGGAGTTCGCCGAACGTGATGTCGACGTGGCAGCGGTCGAGGCCGGCCTCGGTGGGCGTCACGATGCGACGAACGTGCTCCGCTCGCCCGTCCAGGTCCTGACCAACATCGCGCTCGAGCACACCCACGTCCTGGGCTCGACGCGCGAGGCGATTGCCGCCGAGAAGCTCGCGGTCGTCCAGCCTGGCTCGACGGTCGTGCTCGGCGAGCCGGAGTGGGAGGACATGGCGCGAGCGAACGGTGCCGGCACGGTGATCGTCGAGACCCGGGGTAACCGGGTGCTTGGCGGCGCCGCGGTCTCGGCATTCCTCGGCCGCGTGGTGGAAGGCATCGCCGTTCGGCTTCCGGGCCGCCTGGAACGGCGAGAGGGCGAGATCCGCGACGGGGCGCATACGCCCGAGGCGCTCCGCCACATCCAGCCGGAGCTTCCCGCACTCGGCGCGATCGTGGCCTCCGTGCTCGCCGACAAGGACGTCGAGGGGATGCTCGCGATCCTCGCCGAGCTCTCGGACACTCTGATCGCTACGACTTCGTCGCACCCGAACGCGCTTTCGGCCATGGAGCTCGCGCGCCGGGCTCGAGGCCTTTTCGCCAGGGTCGAGGCTGTAAGCGACCCCACCGCCGCGCTGGGGCGGGCCCGCGAGCTCGGCATCCCCGTGCTCGTAACCGGGTCGCTCTACCTGCTCGCCGATCTGGAGCTGGCAGCCGCCGAGCGGGACGCGCGAGTACCATGATCCGAACCAGAGACAAGATGAGCGCGTTCGCACTCGTCCTGCTCGTGATCGTCGGTTTCATGGCGATCGCGTTCGGGGTCGGGTACCTCCTAGGAAAACTCCTTCTCTGAGAGAACTGAACGGCGTGGGAACATTGCTCTCCCAGGAAACGACCAGTACGACGAGCGACGACATCTTCGGCGGCGTTCGCGATTTCTTCGACTCGAGCGTCTGGCTCGTCCTGCGCAACGTCGCGATCTTCTTCGCCGTAGCCTTCTGGCTCGCGTCCGCCTACTGGGTCTACAAGGACGCGAAGCGCCGGATCGAGGATCCCTGGCTGATCGCCGTCGCGGTCGCGCTCGGGATCTTCCCGCCGTTTCTGGGCCCGCTCATCTACATGCTCTTCCGGCCTCCCGAATACCTCGACGACGTGCGCGAGCGCGAGCTCGAGCTTCAGGCGCTCGAGGACTCGGTCCGGCATGACGAGCAGTGCCCCGTCTGCCGGTCGGCGATCGAGCCAGGATTCCTCGTTTGCCCGATCTGCACGACGCGGTTGCGGCAGTCGTGTCGGCACTGCAACCGGCCGCTCGAGCCCGAGTGGCAAATTTGCCCGTTCTGCGAGACGCCGATCGAGCAGCCGCCGCGCCTGATGGAAGGCCCGGGCGGCTCGGGGCCGTTTCTCTGAGCCAAGACGCCGAAGGGAGTTCTGAGTGTCTGAGCAAACGCTCGTCCTCATCAAGCCGGACGCCGTCGAACGGCGGCTCGCCGGCCGGATCCTCGACAGGTTCGAGCAGCGGGGCCTCACGATGCGCGCCGCAAAGCTCGTCACAGTCAGCGCCGCGCTGGCCGAGGAGCACTACGCG
>JBBQXH010000454.1:0-1600 GCA_038209835.1 Gaiellales bacterium
GCCAGGGGCTCGTGGAAGCCGCCGTGAGGCGGCTCGGCGAGGCGATCGGGCTCGGCCTGCTCGAGATCGGCGAACGCTTGCCGCCGGAGGCCGAGCTCGCCGAGCGCTTCGACATCGCACCAATGACGTTGCGCCAGGCGCTCGCGATCCTCCGCGAGGCGGGATACGTCGAGACCCGCCGGGGTCGGGGAGGTGGGACATTCGTCCGGCGCGCGGTTCCGCCCGCTCCGGTCCGGGCCGCGCGCTCACGACTCCGGAGCCTGACGATCGAGGATCTCCGCGATCTCGTCGACTTCCGCGTCGTCGTCGCGGGTGCCGCTGCCGGTTTCGCAGCGGAGCGCGCCGGACAGCCCGAGCTCGAGTCACTGCGGCGACTCGTCGAGACGATGGCCGGTGCGACGGCCTACCACCGGTTTCGGCAGGCGGACAGCCGCTTCCACCTGACGATCGCCTCGGCTGCCCGATCGAGCCGCCTCACGACCGCCGAGGCCTCGATCCAGACCGAGGTCGGCGACCTGATGAGCCTCATTCCCCATCCGGCGGAGGCCCTCCGGGTCTCGAACGGTCAGCATCGTGCGATCCTTGAGGCGATCTCGCAGCGAGATCCGGCGGCAGCGAGAGCGCTCATGGAAGGCCACGTTCGGGGAACCGGCGACTTCCTCGTCGGCCTGAGGCTCGGCCAGGTATGAAGAAGCCCGTCATCGGCCTGTCGGTCGGCTACCACGACTTCGGCGACTACCAGGGAGTGGGGTTCCAGCGACCGGTCGTGATGGCCGGCGGCGTCCCGCTGATCCTCAGCCGTGTCGAGGGCACGATCGACGATCAGCTCTCTGTCGTCGACGCGGTGGTCATCGGCGGCGGCCGCGACATCGAGCCGCATCGCTACGGACAGGAACCGCACGAGACGCTCGGGCACTCCGACCCGCACCGCGACGAGTTCGAGCTCGAGCTCGTCGAGCGCGTGATCGATCGGGGATTGCCTCTGCTCGGCATGTGCCGGGGAAGCCAGGTCGTGAACGTCGCGCTCGGAGGAACGCTCGTCCAGGACGTCAGCCTGCGACCCGAGTGGGAGGATCACCCGACCGACCGCGGCTGGCATCGCTGGAAGGAGGTCGAGCAGGCGTCGCTCGACGACCGTCCTGAAGTTCCCGACCATCCGCGCCACTCGATGGCCATCGAGCCGGGATCTCGCCTGCATGCCGCGCTCGGCGTCGACGAGATCGACGTCAACAGCTTCCACCACCAGGCCATCGAGCGTCTGGCACCGGATCTGAGAGCGACCGGTGTCGCGCCTGACGGCGTGATCGAGGTGATCGAGCTCGCGGACGGCGACGGATACGTGCTTGCGGCGCAGTTCGAGCTCCAGGAGGAATGGCGCATCAATCGCCGCTTCCTCGATATCTTCCGCCAGTTCGTGGCGGCCTCATCCGACGAGACGTAGGGGCCCCCGTGGGCGTAGCGTTCGGGCTCGCCGCGGCCCTCTGCTGGGGATTCGCCGACTTCAACGCCGCGGTGGCTTCCCGGATGACCGGTGCATTCCGGGTCGTCCTCGGCTTCCACATCGTCGCCACCGTCATCCTCGGGGTGATCGTCGCCGCCA
>JBBQXH010000455.1:0-1598 GCA_038209835.1 Gaiellales bacterium
CGAGTCGGATCTCTTCTACTCGGGCGTGCGGCCTGCCATCAACGTCGGCATCTCGGTGTCGCGCGTCGGCGGAAACGCGCAGACGAAGGCGATCAGGAAGGTAGCCGGGCGGCTTCGCCTCGACCTGGCGCAGTACAGGAATCTCGAGGCGTTCGCCCAGTTCGGGTCGGAGCTCGACGACGTCACGCGCCGCACGCTCGCCCTCGGCGAGCGAATGGTCGCGTCCCTGAACCAGCCGCAGTACGCACCCTGGCCCGTCGAGGAGCAGGTGGTCGCGATCTACGCCGGTATCCATGGCCATCTCGCGGACGTCCCGACGGCCCAGGTGCCTCGGTTCCAGGACGAGCTGCGGGAGTACCTGAGAACCGAGGGGACGGTCTACGAGGAGATCCGCGAGAGCGGCGATCTCTCCGACCCGCTCCAGGAGCGGATCAAGGAACAGATCGGGAAGTTCAAGGACACGTTCAACGTGCAGGAAGAGACCGGGCTCGTCGGAGCGGGTGCCTAGCCCCGAATGGCGTCGCAACAGGACTTAAAACGTCGGATCAGATCGGTCCGGAACACCCGGAAGATCACGAAGGCGATGGAGCTCGTCGCCGGCGCACGGCTTCGCCGAGCGGAAGGACGCATCCAGGCGATGCGCCCGTACGCAGACCGGATGCGCGAGCTCATGACGGGAACGGCGAGAGCCGCCGGGCCGATGACGAGCAGGCTTCCCCTCCTCGAGATCCGTGACGAGACGAAGGCAGTCGGGATTCTCGCCGTGACGGGTGACCGGGGCCTGGCGGGCCCGTTCAACGCGCAGGTGCTGCGCAGAGCCTTCGCCACCGAGCGCGAGCTCCCGGCTGGGCAGAAGCCGGTATGGCTCGCCGTGGGCAAGAAGGGACGCTCGACACTGACCTTCAGGCGGTACGAGGTCACGCAGGACTGGACCGGGTTCACGGATCGGCCCGCGTACTCGGACGCCGCCGCGATCTCGAATCGCGTCGTCGAGCTGTTCGTCCAGGGCGAGGTCGACAGAGTCGTGATGGTCTACAACCGCTACATCTCGCCGCTCACCCAGGTCGTCGAGACAATCGACCTCCTCCCGGTGCCCCGCACCGCCCTCGAGGAGGACGAGGAGAAGTCTGCCCACGATCTCGCGCTCGAGGGAGACGCGATCTACGAGCCCGAGCCGGAAGAGATCCTCGAGCGGCTTCTCCCGGCCTATGTCGAGACGACGATCTTCCGGGCGCTTCTCGAGTCTGCTGCCTCCGAGCTGGGCGCGCGGATGACTGCCATGCGGAACGCCTCGAAGAACGCCAACGAGCTGATCGACCGTCTGACGCTCGAGATGAACCGTGCGCGGCAGGCCGAGATCACGCAGGAGATCCTCGAGGTCGTCGCCGGCGCCGACGCGCTGGAGTAAAGCAAAGGCGCGAAGCGCCGCGCAGCGGCCGAGCAGGCCGCGAAGGTGAAGGGGGCCCGAAAGGCCCCGGTTACTCCGAAGGCGCCGCCGGCCGCGACGCTTCACGGACGCGGTAGCGGCCGTACAAACGCAAGGCACCGAAGGCGGGCTTTGAAGGGGAAGGAGCCGAACACCTCCGTACCACAGGCAG
>JBBQXH010000456.1:0-1587 GCA_038209835.1 Gaiellales bacterium
GGTAACACGGGCCAGGAAGGCGCCGTGCCCGCAGCGGCGCCAGGCGGCGGCGGAGCCGGGCTTCGCCCGGCGGGGGCCGTCGCCGGCGAGGGACGCGCGTGAGCTCGTATGACGACCCGTATGTTGAGCCGCGGCGGGCACCTGCGCGTGAGACGGTCGCCCGCTATCTCGGCGCCTTCGCGATCTTCGCCGGGCTCACCGCGCTCGTGTACTACCCGGCCCGAATCGGGTTGGCCGCCATCGTCTTCTCGATGATCGCGGCCGGGATCGGCGGCAAGGCGGCGAATCGTTTCACCGGTATCGCCGTGATCGTCGCGGTCTCCGGGTTCACACTCGGCATGATCATCGCGTTCGTCCTCGAGCGCCCGATCTTCTAGCCGCAGTCCGCGGTGTTGTAACCCGCGCGGTCGATGGGGTACGGTGGTGCATGGCTGCCCGTCCGTCGCATGCGGTCGGAAGACTTGCCGTCGAGCGGGCCCGCGTCCGGATGCCAGGTCTTGCTCCCGATAGCGTCGAGGTCATCGAACTGGCGCGTGGGGAGGCCTACGCCGTCGTGCGCAGCCGGCCGGCAGGCATCCTCGTTCTGGACGAGCGGGGGCGGGTTGTGCGCGGTCGCGAGCGGCTGGCGGCAATCGGCCGGCACGTGCGAACGCTCGGGCTCGTTCGAGGCCTTCTCGCGGAGGCGCGAGTCGATCTTCGTGCGGAGGAGGCGGAACGGAGTCTCGAGCTTCTCAGCGTCCTCGATGCCGACCGTCCCAGGGTGCCCGGTGCGATGCGTGTCGCCGAGATCCGCTCCCTGATCAGCCGACTTCGCGGCTCGCTCGAGCTCGTACAGGAGGAGGAGCGCCGAGGCCTGCCACCGACCGAGCGGACGCTGCGGCGCACGACCGCACTGTTCGACGACGCGGCGCGTGCAGACAGGCGCGTCGTGCGGGCCGTACGGCTCCTCGCGAGTGACCTCGCTGCGGCCGGCCGGCTTCGACCAGAGCAGCCGGACCGCTCTTCCGTCGTCCTGCTGCGGTGGATCCTGGGGCGACTCGAGCGCCCTGACATGCCCTTCGCGCTGCTCGAGCTCGACGAGCCGGGCGAGCGCCTGGATGTGGCGGAATTCGTCTCCGCGGCTCGCCGATAGCACTTTCGGAACGAAACAGACCATCTTCGGCGCGCGTTAGGCTCTTCCTTCATCACGGGGATATCGACTAGAATCGAGCGCCGCGGTCAACGAGCAAGGGAGGAATGGATGCAGGTCGAAGGGAGTCAGCCGTTCGCCAAGGTCATCGAGGAGCACCTCGAGCTAAAGAGGCGCAACGCCGCTCTGAATCAGGACATGCCGATCGACCGTTATCGCACGGACGATCCATTTGAGAACCATCCGCTGTTCAAGTCAGAGGAGCAGGCGCGCCACGAGGAGACGATCACGGGCACGCAGCCGGCTGTGCTTGACGAGGAGATGGTTCTCGCCTGGCCGGTGGAGGATGCCGAGACTGCCGAGAACGCAGCGCCGGTCGCCGAGGAGGACACCCTCTGGGGCCGCTCGCGCGACTTCGACTGGGGCGACTAGCCCCGCCTCTGCACCTCCCGCGTCGG
>JBBQXH010000457.1:0-1580 GCA_038209835.1 Gaiellales bacterium
GTGACGTGCACCTCCGGCAGGAGCGAGCGCGACCGCGGCTCCTCGGCCGAGGCGGCGAGAACGACGCTCCCCGGGTCGGCGAGCCCGTAGAGAGCCTGCGAGGTCGTCGCACCCGCGATCTCGGGCGCGACGCGGTAGTGCACGCGAAAGCCGTTGCGCTTGAGGTTCCCGGCGAAGAGCTCGACGAGCGCCGCCTGGTTCATCGACGGTCGCGGAATCGCTTCCGCGCGAGCCGGGGTAGGGAGCGACCGGACGACCAGTCCTTCGCCGGCCCGATCGAGCCGCCGACTCCCTGTCCCAGACGGCCGAAGAACGTAGAGACGCGGTAGCCGGCCACCGACGACCAGGCGAGAGACCACAGGGTCATCGCCAGGCGCTCCCGGCGCGATGCGACCTTCTGCTCGACGAGATCGCTGCGCAGGTCGAGCAGCAGCTCGTGGAGCGGGATCTTGACCGGGCACGCGTCGGTGCAGGCTCCGCAGAGAGACGACGCATGGGGCAGCGACGGGGCCTTCTGGATCCCAACGAGAAGGGGTGCGAGCACGGCGCCCATCGGGCCGGAGTAGACGGGGCCATACGCCTCGCCGGCGGTCTTCCGGTAGATCGGGCAGACGTTGAGGCACGCCCCGCACCGGATGCAGGCGAGCATCTCCTCGTACTTCGTGCCCATCAGGTTCCGCCGGCCGTTCTCGAGGAAGACGACATGGAGCTCGTCTGGACCGTCCTCCTCCCCTTCGCGCCGAGGGCCGGTGACGATCTGGGTATAGCTCGTCAGCCGCTGGCCCGTGCCGCTCCGCCCCAGGAGCTGAAGAAGCGGCGCCAGATCCACGAGCTTCGGGACGAGGCGCTCGATTCCGGTGATCGCAATGTGCACCTTCGGCAGCGAGGACACGAGCCGAGCGTTGCCTTCGTTCGAAACGGTGACGATCGAGCCGGTCTCGGCGACGGCGAAGTTGGCCCCGGTCACACCGACCTCGGCTTCGAGGAACACCTTGCGAAGCTGCCGCCGGGCCGAGCGGGTCAGCTCGTCGAGCTCGGCCGGGACCGGATGACCCTCGATCTGGCTGAAGAGCTCGGCGACGTCCTCCTTCGTCTTCTCGATCGCCGGCGCCACGATATGCACCGGGTGCTCGCCCGCGAGCTGAAGGATGTACTCGCCGAGATCCGTCTCGACCGGACGGATCTCCGCGGCCTCGAGCGCGTCGTTCAGGCCGATCTCCTCGGTCGCCATCGACTTCGACTTCGCGACGAGCGTGGCGTTCCGCTCGCGGCACACCTCGACGACGTAGGCGCAGGCCTCCTCGGCCGTCGCGCACACCTTGACTTTGCCGCCCCGCGCCTCGAGAACGCGCGTGAACTCCACGAGGTAGCGATCGATGTTCCGCACCGCCTCCATCCGGACGTCGTGCGCGCGCTGCCTGAGGGCCTCGATATCGGGGAGCTCTGCCCAGGCATCGAGCCTGTGCGAGCGAAGGCGCTCGACCGACGATGCGATTGCCGCCTCGAGCTTCGGGTCGGCAAGCTTCTTCTTGGCGACCTCGCGGAAGCGATCCGGCGGTTGCGCGAGCTCACTCACGCGC
>JBBQXH010000458.1:0-1577 GCA_038209835.1 Gaiellales bacterium
TACCGCAAGAGCGACTGGACGTGGGCGCGGGACGCGTTGCAGCACCCGTACATCGCCGCCCACGGTTATGCCGCCGTCCGGCTCGACCTTCGCGGCTCGGGAGACTCGGAAGGGATTCTCGAGGACGAGTACTTGGCGCAGGAGCAGGACGACATCGTCGATGCGATCGAGTGGCTCGCCGCACAGCCCTGGTGTACCGGCGCCGTTGGGATGATCGGGATCTCCTGGGGCGGTTTCAACGGACTTCAGGTGGCGGCCCGGCGCACACCGGCGCTGCGAGCGGTGATCAGCCTCTGCTCGACGGACGACCGCTACGCAGATGACGTCCACTACATGGGCGGCTCCGTCCTCGCCGTCGACATGCTGCCCTGGGCGTCGCAGATGCTCGTCTGGAACGGGGCACCGCCCGATCCGCGTCACGTCGGTGACCGCTGGCGAGAGCTCTGGCTCGACCGGCTCGAGCGAACGCCGCCGTACGTCGAGGCCTGGCTCTCCCACCAGCGGCGCGATGCGTTCTGGAAGCACGGCTCCGTCCGCGAGGACTACGCGGCGATCGAATGCCCGGTGTACGCGATCGGCGGCTGGGCCGACGGCTATACGAACGCGATCTTCCGCCTGCTCGAGGGCTTGCCGGGCGTTCGAAAGGGCCTCGTCGGGCCCTGGGCGCACGGGTTCCCGAACGATGCCGAGCCCGGGCCTGCGATCGGCTTCCTCCAGGAGTGCCTTCGCTGGTGGGACTGCTGGCTGAAGGAAATCGCCACCGGAATTGCCGAGGAGCCGATGCTCCGTGCGTGGATCCAGGAGCCGGTCGAGGGTCGCGCACACCACGACGAGCGGCCGGGCCGCTGGGTCGTCGAGGACTCGTGGCCGCGCCCCGGAGTCCCACCGTTGACGCTGTATCTCGGGGACGGATCGCTCGCCGCGGAGCCTGGAGGGTCGCATCGGATCGAGCACCGAGGCTCGCACCACTGCGGTCTCGACTCAGGTCTCTGGTGCCCCTACGGCGACGCGGCAGACATGCCGACCGACCAGCGTGTCGACGACGGGCTGTCCTCGACGTTCACCTCGGCGCCGCTAGACGAGCGCATCGAGATTCTCGGGTTCCCCGAGGTGCGCTTGGCGCTCTCCGCCGATCGGCCGAGCGCGTTCGTCGCCGTCCGGCTCTGCGATGTTGCGCCCACCGGGGAGTCGACGCTCGTCTCGACCGGAATCCTCAATCTCACCCACCGCGATGGGCACGAACAGCCCGCCGCTCTCGTTCCGGGAGAGGAGTACGAGGTCGTCGTCCGGCTCAACGCCGCCGGACACGCGTTCGTGCCCGGACACCGGATCCGCGTCTCGGTCTCATCGACGTACTGGCCCTGGATCTGGCCGTCGCCTGAGCCGGTCGTCCTCACGGTCCGCACCGGCGAGATGAGCGCGCTCGTCCTTCCCGTCCGGGAGCCGCAGCCGCGCGATGAGGTACTACGGCCGTTCGACGAGCCCGAGGGATCGACTCCGCTCGAGGTCGAGCGGCTGACCGAGGGCCACGCGTCTCGCACGATCACGCGGGATGTTGCGACCGGCGAGACGATCCT
>JBBQXH010000459.1:0-1520 GCA_038209835.1 Gaiellales bacterium
GTTCGCGCCCATGGGTCGCCGCGGGTTCTCGATGTCGGGTGCGGCTCCGGGCGCGTCGGCGAGTTCGTTCTCGACGCCGGCGCGGCCGAATACGTCGGCGTGGACTTCTCGGAGCCCATGCTCGAGCTCGCCAGAGAGCGCCTCGGTCGCTATGGAGACGGGGTGAGCCTCCTTCAGGGCGATTTTCTCGAGATCGACCTCGAAGGCCCATTCGAGGTCGTCCTCGCACTCGGCTTTTTCGACTACATCCGCGACCCCGAGCCGTTCGCCCGGCGCATGGGCGACGTCTGCGCGTCCACGCTGGTCGCGAGCTTCCCGGGGTGGAACTGGCTCAAGGGGCCGGTCCGGAAGGTGCGCTACGAGGTCGTTCATCGTGTGCCGATCTTCGACTACACACCTCCGCAGATCCGCAGACTGATGACCGACGCCGGCTTCTCGCGCGTGAAGATCGACAGCCCCGGAAGCGGATTCCTCGTCCGCGCCGACCGCTGACGCGCGGGTCGAACGGACCCAGCCGGCTACGATCAGCTGGTGCCTGATTTTCGCGTCTCCGCCGCCTACCGGCCGACCGGCGACCAGCCGAAGGCGATCGCCTCGCTCGCGGAGGGCACGAGCGCGAACGAGCGCTATCAGACGCTGCTCGGGGCGACGGGGACCGGGAAGACGGCGACGATGGCGTGGATCGTCGAGCAGGTGCAGAAGCCGACGCTCGTGATCGCCCACAACAAGACGCTGGCGGCACAGCTCTGCAACGAGTTCCGCGAGTTCTTCCCTGATAACGCCGTCGAGTACTTCGTCTCGTACTACGACTACTACCAGCCCGAGGCGTACGTGCCTCAGGCCGATCTCTACATCGAGAAGGACGCGTCGATCAACGACGACATCGACCGTCTACGACACGCCGCGACCGCCGCGCTCCTGATGCGCCGCGACGTGCTGATCGTCGCGTCGGTCTCGTGCATCTACGGTCTCGGCTCGCCCGCGGAGTACCAGCAGAAGACCGTGCTCCTCACCGTCGGCGAGGAGATCGACCGCGACGTGATGCTCCGTAAGCTCGTCGACATCCAATACCAGCGAAACGACTCGTTCCTCGCGCGCGGCCGCTTCCGGGTTCGCGGCGACGTCGTCGAGGTGCAGCCGTCGGCGCTCGAGTCGGCGTACCGGATCTCGTTCTTCGGCGACGAGGTCGAGCAGATCTCGCATTTCGACCCACTCACGGGAGAGGTCTACGGGCGTCTCGACCACCTCGCCCTGTTCCCAGCCACGCAGTACGTGACGGACAAGCCGACGATCGAGCGTGCGCTCGACGACATCAAGGCGGAGCTCGCGGAGCAGATCGCGCTCTTCGAGTCCCAGGGGAAGATGCTCGAGGCGCACAGGATCCGTCAGCGCACCGAGTACGACATCGAGATGATGGCCGAGCTCGGATACTGCAACGGCATCGAGAACTACTCGCGGTTCCTCGAAGGGCGGCCGCGCGGCTCGCGTCCGCACTGCCTGATCGACTTCTTCCCCGGCGA